>CAZGRB010000264.1:0-2675 GCA_964527695.1 uncultured Ruminiclostridium sp. | reverse complement strand
ATGTGATTTGTCGAAAAAATTTGAAATAATGATTGACAAACGCTGAATGTTGTGCTATAATATGTTTGGATTTGACACTTTAAAATATAAAATTGCTAAAGCATAAAACTGTTAAAGTAAAAACGGAGGATTATTAAGATGAACAAAAGAAAAGGCTCATTAATGAGCGTACGAGACGACATCAAGGTTCTTGATGCTACAATCAGAGACGGCGGTCTTTGCAACAATTTCAATTTTACCGATGAATTTGTTTCCAAGCTTTATAAAATGAACGTAAACTGCGGAACAGACTATATGGAATTCGGTTACAGAGCCAGCAAGAATCTGTTCAAGGAAAGCGATTTCGGAAAGTGGAAGTTCTGCAATGAAGAGGATATCCGTGCAATCGTAGGCGATAACCCTACTGACCTGAAAATTGCTGTTATGGCTGACGTGGGAAGATGCGATTTTAAAACAGATTTTCTTCCCAAGAGTGAAAGCGTGATTGATATGGTGCGTGTTGCGTGCTACATTCACCAGATTCCTGCGGCTATTGAAATGATTGAGTATTTCAATTCCCTCGGCTATGAAACAACCTGCAACATTATGGCTGTATCACAGGCAAGCACGGAACAGCTTACACAGGCTCTTGAAATGCTTTCTGCAACGAGCGTGGACGTAATTTACCTTGTTGACAGCTACGGTTCGCTTTATCCCGAAAATGCCTGCGACCTTGCAAAGCTGTACCTTTCAGCTGTTGAAGGCACAGGAAAGAAAATCGGTTTCCACGCACACAACAATCAGAACCTTGCTTTTGCAAATACTATTGAAACAATGGCGTTCGGTGTTTCCTATCTTGATGCAACCGTTCAGGGTATGGGACGAGGTGCAGGCAACTGCGCAATCGAGCTTCTTATGGGTTTCCTCAAAAATCCTAAGTACAATATCATCTATATTCTTGAATTTATTGAAAAGTATATGCTTGCACTCAGGGAAGAGGGAGTTGTATGGGGATATGATATTCAGTATATGCTGACAGGTCTCCTTAACCGTCATCCCCGTGAGGCAATAGAGTTCACAACTCTTGAACGAAAGGATTATCCCGAATTTTACAAGGGTCTGCTTGAAAATCTGTAATTACCGAACAGCGATAAAATCCGCCCCGTACGTTGTACGGGGCGGATTTGTGTTTCTGCTGTAAAACATCGCCGCCCTGTGAAATAAATCTCACAGGGCGGCAACGTATAAATATTTTAAAAAGAGTGGTGGCGAAATTATTTGTAATAACGCATAATATTCCAGAATTCTTCATCTTCTGCATGTCTGCGTGCGATTTTATTGCTTTCTTCTATAAGTTCATTCTGCTTTTGCAATGCAGCCATAGTTTCATTATATCTATCATTTGCAATACGGCGGTTTTCGAGTTCTTCATCTGCTTTATCAGCCATGGCAAGCGCATTGTCGATTTCAGCCACATATGAATCATATCCATGCTTTTTCATATGCTCTTCTCTTCTGCGTGCTAATTCAATTTTTAATTCAGTTTCTCTGATTTTTAAACCAGTTATGTAAGCCTCTTCTTCTTCACGGCGCTCTTGCTGCTCGATTTCTTTAAGGTTAGTTAAGAAATTCTCCATATTCACTTCACAGCAGCGCTTAGGAATTAAGAACCAATCAACTATACCCCAGAAGCCCATGCCTGCAAGAGTTATGAGTTTTAATAAGCCAAGACCATAGTCGCCGACATAAAATCGGTCGAATGGTACAAAAGACAACGATAAGACAAGCCCTACAATTGGATTTTTCAAACCGTCATTTTTCGTTGTTGCCCATACTCGATCAACATTTTTGAGTGTAGAATCTCTTAGTCTTTGTCTAAGAGCGTTTAAATCTTTTTCGGGAAAATATTTTTTATTCGCATATACGAAACGTTCAACTATTTCTGAATCCATATAGCCTCCTGTTAATCTGATATGTTATAATTTAAGTAATTCCTTTTTCTTAGCTTCAAATTCTTCCTGATTGATTGCTCCCATATCATACAGTTCTTTTAACTGTTTGATTTTGTCAAAATTATCATTTGAATTTGTGATTTGCTTTGCTACGTTGGAACCTACGTCCTTTATTTTATTGATTGCATTATGTGCAGCTTGTGTAACCTGTGCAGTGTCAGGAACAGAAATAGGTTTTGGCTTTCCGCAGAAGGTACACTGGGATAATAACTTTGAATTGCCCTTTCCGCAGGAGGAACAGTACCATTTGCGGTCGTCTGGCTCGCTGTTGTTTGATACAGCTACTCTCTTTCCTCCGCACTCTGAACAATGGGTAGTCTGATTTGAGTTTTCTGTGCCGCAATTAGGGCATATCCAACCTATTGAACGAGTAGGAGCAGCATTAGTTTTACCGTAAGGTTTTTCTTCATAATTTATCCATGCAATTCCTATGAAGCATACAACGATAAATATTATAGCGGCAACAGGAAATTCCATTTCAAGCTGTGATGCAGCGTAGCTGGTAAAATAATCGGCATCTCGTGTAGCGTTCGAAACGCTTGTGTTGAAAAGAAATACCGAAAAAATACCTATAATATAAAGTACAAGAATGGAAATACTAGATTTGTTCGAATAACCATAAGAAATATTAATACCAGAATTAAGATTTCTGATTGAATTAATCCACAAAATGACTGCAGCCAC
>CAZGRB010000263.1:1543-2688 GCA_964527695.1 uncultured Ruminiclostridium sp. | reverse complement strand
TAATGAGAGACAGGGACAGCGTACTGATGGCGTTAAAGCGTTATGAGAGTTTTGTCGAAGAAGCCACGCTCCCCGTTCAAATATTCCGAAAATATAAAAATAAGGAATGTGCCTGTTATTCTTGTAGACGAGGACGAAAGATTTTCATTTTTGGATAAGTCCGAATGAAACCCGAAAGCTCATTATTAAACTCTGTGTGCGGAGATTTATTCTATCAAAATATAAACAGAGGGCAATTCCTCAATCGGATTTTCAGTTGTAAATTATTTTACGTTTTTTCTTTCATACTATAAATAGGAGATGCAAAACTAATTTAATTGCCGCGGTCTATCAGAAAGTAACAACGTCAATAATTACTGTGTAGATATGCCGAGGGCAGGAAAGGATTTTAAAATGAAAGAAAAATTATTGCTGAAAAAGGAAACTCTGAAAGCCTGGGCACAGCTGCTCAGACGAGAGAACAAAATCGATAATGACCGCTACAACAGAATGATTATCGCTATTGATAAGCTCCAGCACTAATCTTTATGGGATTATTACAGCATTCTTTCGGGTGCTGTAATAATCTTACATATTTTAGAGGTTGACAATCAATTATTGTTGTGGTATCATTAAATCAAGCCAACAAAATAACAAACTCGGAAAGGAGTAATTATGGATATTTACGACATACGGCAGGAAATGCAGTTAAACGGAAAGCGAATCCAGGACCTGCCTCTTAAGGTTACTTATTACGCACGAGTTTCCACCTTGTCCGAGGAGCAGGAAAACTCTATTGAAAATCAGATTGCCTATTTTGAAGAATATATCAAGCGCAACACAAACTGGACCTTTGTGAGCGGGTATGTTGACCGTGCACGAGGCGAAAGCACACATAACCGCGTTAACTTTAACAGAATGATGGAAGACTCAAAAATCGGTCTTTTTGACCTTATTCTTACAAAGGAAATCAGCCGTTTCGCCCGTGACACCGTTGACAGCATCACAAAAACACGAGAGCTTTTAAGTAACGGCGTAGGCGTTTATTTCATCAACGACAGCCTCAACACCCTTGCGGCAGACAGCGAGCTGCACCTCACAATTATGGCGAGCCTTGCTACCGAGGAAGTGCGAAAGCTCTCGGAGCGTGTTAAATTCGGGCATAA
>CAZGRB010000263.1:0-1443 GCA_964527695.1 uncultured Ruminiclostridium sp. | reverse complement strand
GACAAGCCCTTCTGGCGAACCAACTACTCAAATTCCAAGACCAAGGGCAGAACTGTACATCAGTGGATATGCAGTGAAAAGCGTAAGAACGGTGCAAGAGCCTGTGCAACCGTATCAATTATGGAGGACGAGCTTTATTCTGTGCTGTCCGATTACTTTATCGACATTGCGGAAAATATCGACGAGTATGTTACCGACTTTTTAAGGCTCTATGATGAAACCGAACGTGCCGATGACCAGGCTAAACAGATTGATATGTTAAAGGCAAAGCTCATCAAAGAGAACATCAAGCGTGACAAGCTCCTTGAGCTTTATGTTGACGGAACAATTACAAAATCAGAGTTTTCCGAACGCAACGCTAAAATCGGTATTGAGATTTCTAATCTCGAAGAGGACATTATCGAACTCCAAAAACGTAACATCAGCGAAAAGGAATACAGACGTGAGCTTAAGGAAATCGAAAACTATTTCCGCACTATGTATGACCCTGCCACACAGATGACCAAGGAGCAGGTTGACGCAATGACCGAAGCTATTGTTGAGCGTATCACAGTGATACCTGTCAACAAGAATAATATGAAGCTTGAAATCGCTTTAAAGACCGGTGCGAACGGAAATATCCCCTATTCTGCAAGCAATAGACACTCTGCTTGTCGTTCGGGGAACACGTTCAAGAAGATGATCGAAAGCTACGAAAACAACAACGCACAGCAGTAACTTCCGAAATCTATGATTTAATCCGACGGATATAGTCTGTCTGACGATATTCTTCGGGTTAAAGGAAAAGCGTGGTACAAGCCAAAACCTGTACCACGCTTTTAATTTTAAACCGAAAAATTATTCAGCTTTCGCGTCCGCTGCAGCTTCACCGTTCTTGGAAGCAACTTCCTGCTCCCATTCGTCAAAGCCCTTCTGAACGAGGTCGTATGTATTCTGGCATACATCGGGAAGCTTATCACCCCAAATGTTGCCTGCCTCGCCGAAGCCTTTTTCAAATGCTTCTCTTAAAGTAGCAATAGCGCTTTCGTCGTCGCCTGCAAGGCTCTTCGCAAAATCAAGAATACGCTGAGCGGTTTTTTCAGCGCCCCAGAAATCCTCTGAATCCGCTTCGATAGGCTCAATATCAAAGCTGCTTAAAATCTCATTAAGCTGAGCCTGAATATTGTTCGAACCCTTGTTTGCACTCGCCTGGCCTGTAAGGAGCTGAGTTACCATATCCTTCATAGACTCGTTCTTTAACTGTCTTGCTGACTTAACAGAAAACTCAGTCTTGTCGGTATTCTTTGAAGAAGCGGCAGTATCGTCAGACTGCTTCTCCTCGCTTGTTGTACCGGAACGGTTGTCGGTAACCGTTGCCTTAGTGTAGGCAGGTGTGAAGGTTGCTTCGGACTTTACGAACTTATCGGTATGTTCGGAAGCAAGAGTTGTTGTCTTTTCTTCGGT
>CAZGRB010000262.1:0-2697 GCA_964527695.1 uncultured Ruminiclostridium sp. | reverse complement strand
AGGGGAGCAGGTAGGTAAAGTAGAACCCTGCTCAATGTGCAAGCGGCAGATTCTCAATGCAGGTATCGAAAAGGTAATAGTCCGTGAAAATAAGAACGAATACCGTATCATAGATGTTCAGGAATGGATTGATAATGATGAAAGTCTTTTCGGAAGGGACAGCTATTGATAAAAATGTAATGATTATTATTGCATCTATTGAGAAATGGCCTTCAATATGTTAAAATTAATTAAAAACAGAAAGAGAGTAAAAACATGAAAAAAATATATAAGGCAGCTGCCGAAAACGTAAAGCTTGTGGGTAGAACGTATTTTGACGGTGAAAAATTATGGTGCGGACTTTCAGGAAGCGGTATAAGCTTCATATTCACAGGCACAAGATGCTCCATAACAATCGGCGGTGATTATGTTGCATTATCCGATGACGATAAAAGCAAGGCACGTTTTGCTGTTCTTGTAAACGGAAATCGTGTTATTGATGACATTGTGACGTACAATGAAAAATGTTATTCCGTTATTGACTCAGACAGTGAAGTTACCTGCGTTATTACGGTAATTAAACTTTCTGAGGCAGCAATGTCAGCATTATCAATCAATGAAATATCTGTCTGCGGAGAAATAAAGCCTGCTGACAATAAAGACAAGCTTATTGAATTTATAGGCGATTCTATTACTTGTGGATACGGCGTTGATGATGAAGATGGTGAGCATAATTTCAGCACATCCACCGAGGATATGACCAAGGCTTATGCTTACCGTACCGCAATGGCACTTGACGTTGATTACAGTATGGTGTCTTACAGCGGCTACGGCATTATATCTGGATATACAGGTGACGGAGTCAAAAATATTAATGAACTTGTACCGCCTCATTATGAAAAGCTTGCGTTTACATACGGTGCTTTCGGAGACAAAAAGCCTCAGGAGCTCAGCTGGGATTTTTCAGTGCGTCAGCCTGATATGATTGTCATAAACTTGGGTACGAATGATGACAGCTTCTGTCTCGAAGATGAAGAAAAAAGAGCTGAATACTGTGAAAAGTATGTTGATTTTCTCAAGGTTGTCCGTAAGAACAATCCTTCTGCAAAGCTTGTATGCTCTCTCGGTATAATGACAGAGCGTCTTTGTCCGTATGTTGAAAAGGCTGCGGCAGATTACAGCAAGCAGACAGGTGATGAAAACATTACTGCCTTCCGTTTCAGTGAACAGCTCATAGAGGACGGATATGCTGCCAATTATCATCCCACTGCAGTTACACATGAAAAGGCAGCAGAAAAGCTTACTGCCTATTTAAAGACAATTCTTGACTGACATCAGAGGTGTTATTATGAACAGGTCACTTCTTCGGCTTGTGCGGATTTTTGGTGCAGGGAATCCTGCAATCCATAAGGCAATTGAATATTACGGAAGCGCCTTAAATGCTTGTTCGGAGCTTGACAAGGGCGATGTGCGTTTTCTGTCTGATAAGCAGATGCGTGAAATGGTGAGTTTTGTGACCTATGACAAAATTGACAAGGTCATTATGTGGTGCGAAAAGCGCAGTATAAAGCTTGTCAATCTCTATGAAAAAGAATATCCTCGTATGCTTAAGGAGATTTATAACCCTCCTGTGGTTCTTTTCTATTGTGGAGACCTGAGCTGCCTTGAATATTCTCCCGTTACTGCTGTGGGTGCACGTGAAATAACACCGTATATTGAAAAACTTGCTTTCCGTGTATGCAGGGATTTATCCAAAAACGGTATGACAATAATCAGCGGAATGGCTCGTGGCGTTGACAGCGTTTCACACAATGCCTGTATTTATGAGGGAAATCCTACCGTCGGTGTTCTTGCCTGCGGTATAAACTATGATTATCCGCACGGTAGCGCAATTCTTCGTCGTAAGATTATTCTTAACGGCGGTGCTTATATCAGTGAGTTATTTCCTGAGGTTTCGCCTTCACGTGAATATTTCAGGGGCAGAAACAGGATACTTGCAGGTCTTTCAAAAGGAACAATCGTTTTTCAGGCAGGCAAGGGAAGCGGTTCGCTTATAACCGCTGAGTATGCATTGGAAGAGGGAAGAGATGTTTTCTGTGTCCCTCCGCCAAGTCTTCTTGACTGCAGGTATGAGGGTGTTGTGCCTTATCTTGAGGACGGCGCAATCCCTTTGTTCAATCATGATGATGTTTTTGAATTTTATCGCAACAATTACTGATAAATAAAAAACTCCGCAGACACAGTCTGCGGGGTTTTTAACTTACTGTAAGTTTTCAAGCATTACATCCAATTCTTCAAAAGAGTAAACTATTTTTCCGTTATATTCTTCATTGTCTCTATTAAAAAGAATTGGTGAAATATTTAATTCCTCTGCGGTCTTTAAGTTCTTTACACTGTTATCGATAAAAATGCATTCTTCGGGCTTCTTATTTATCTTTTCTAAAGTAATGTCGTAAATGCATTTATCGGGTTTTCTGCATTTTACATCGCCACTTACAATTTTATGTTTGAAGTATTTATCAAGATTATGGAATTCTGTTATGTAAGCACTCCATTCCGAAACGTCGTTTGATAGCAGAATGAAGTCGTACCGATTGTAATATTTTTCTGCAAAATCAGTAAAACACGGGTCTAAAGTCAAATGATTTTCAATGTAGTCCTTCATATAAAATTCGGGATTATCATATGCCTCATAATCCATTTTAGCAGCTTTTTCGT
>CAZGRB010000261.1:0-2719 GCA_964527695.1 uncultured Ruminiclostridium sp. | reverse complement strand
GATATGGCGGCAGGTATGGCAAACGGTATGGCATGGTTCAAGGTTCCCCCTGCTATCAAGTTCAATCTTACAGGCAAGCTTCCCTCAAACTGCAGCGGCAAGGACGTTATCCTTTCCATTATCGGTATGATAGGCGTAGACGGCGCTCTTTACAAGAGTATGGAATTTACAGGCGACGGCGTAAAGAATCTTTCAATGGACGACAGACTCTGTATCTGCAATATGGCTATCGAAGCAGGTGCTAAAAACGGTATTTTCCCTGTTGACGATATAACAACGGCATATCTGAACGGCAGAAGCGAGCGTGAGCCTGTTATATACGAAGCAGACGCTGACGCGGAATATGAAAAGGTTATTGATATTGACCTTTCCGCAATCGTTCCCACTGTTGCCTGCCCTCATCTTCCCGAAAACACACACCCTGCAAGCGAATTGCATGACATAAAAATTGACCAGGTTGTTATCGGCTCCTGCACCAACGGCAGACTTGAGGATATGGAGGCAGCTTATAAGATTCTCAACGGAAAGCATATTGCTGACGGAATCCGCTGTATCATCATTCCCGGAACAATGCAGATTCTCCGTGAATGTGTAGAACGAGGCTGGTATACCGCATTCATTGACGCAGGCGCTATTGTGTCAACTCCTACCTGCGGACCTTGTCTCGGCGGATATATGGGCATCCTCGCTGCAGGCGAACGTTGTATCGCTACAACGAACCGTAATTTCGTAGGCCGTATGGGTCACGTTGACAGTGAGGTTTATCTTGCTTCTCCTCACACTGCAGCTGCAAGCGCACTGACAGGATACATCACCGAATATAAGGAGGCATAAACAATGAATACACAAGGTAAGGTTTTCAAATATCCCGATAACGTGGACACGGATGTTATCATCCCTGCACGTTATCTTAATACTCCCGACGCAAATGAGCTGGCTCTCCACTGTATGGAGGACATTGACGCCGAGTTTGTCAAAAAGGTAAGTAAGGGCGACGTTATGGTTGCAGGCTGGAACTTTGGCTGCGGCTCCTCCCGTGAGCACGCTCCGCTTGTTATAAAGACCTGCGGTACAGGTTGTGTAATTGCAAAGAGCTTTGCGAGAATTTTCTACCGCAATGCCATTAACATCGGTCTTCCTATTCTTGAATGTGAAGAAGCAGCAGAGGAAATAAAGGCAGGCGATGAGGTTTCCGTTGATTTTGACACAGGTCTCATTACCGATATCACCACGGGAAAAACATACAATGCCCAGCCCTTTCCTCCTTTTATACAGAATATTATCAAAAAGGGCGGTTTACTGAGCGCTCTGAAGGATGGTGAAAACAATGGTTAAGAATATTTCAGTTATCCGAGGCGACGGTATCGGCCCCGAAATTGTAGAGCAGGCATTAAAGGTTCTTGATAAAATCGCCGAGCTTTACGGACATACCTTTAATTATACCGATGTGGACATGGGCGGCTGCGCAATTGACAAATACGGCGACCCGCTTCCTGCAGGAGAGCTTAAGAAATGCGTGGAATCGGACAGCGTTCTGCTGGGCGCAGTAGGCGGCAATAAATGGAACGATGTTCCCGGTAATATGCGCCCCGAAAAGGGTCTGCTCAGACTCCGTGAGGGCATGGGCGTTTATTCCAACAACCGTCCCGCAAAAATCTGGAAGCAGCTTAGCGACGCTTCTCCTCTTAAAAAGGAAATTGTGGATAACGGCATTGATTTCATTATTGTAAGAGAGCTTATCGGCGGTATTTATTTTGGCGAACACAAAACCGAGGGCGATGTTGCTACCGATGTACTGAAATACAGCGAATCGGAAATCGAGCGTATCGGAAGAATCGGCTTTGAAACCGCAAGAAAAAGAAACAAAAAGCTCTGTTCCGTCGAAAAAAGCAACGTGCTTGATTCAAGTCGTCTCTGGAAAAAGGTAATGCACCGTCTTGCAGAAGAATACCCTGATGTTGAGCTTTCGGATATGCTTGTTGACAACTGCGCTATGCAGATTGTAAAGAATCCTGCACAGTTTGATGTTATTGTAACAGAAAAGATGTTCGGTGATATTCTTTCAGATGAAGATTCTATGATAACAGGCTCAATCGGTATGATTCCTTCATCAAGTCTGGGCGCTTCCACCTGCGGATTGTACGAACCCATTCACGGTTCAGCACCAGATATTGCAGGAAAGGATATTGCAAACCCCGTCGGAACTATTCTTTCAGCAGCTATGATGCTCCGCTTCAGCTTTGATATGCCTGAAGAAGCAGACGCAGTTGAAAGTGCAGTTTCCGCTTACCTTGACGCAGGCTACCGCACCGCTGATATTATGAGCGACGGCATGAAGCCTGTAGGCTGCAAGGAATGCGGCGACCTTATTATCAGCTATCTCGGAAAGGAGTGACGCAAATGCTTCTCAGCGGAGCAGATATACTTGTAAAAACTCTGATAGAGCAAGGCTGTGATACTGTTTTCGGCTATCCCGGCGGACAGATTCTCAACGTTTATGACAGCCTTTATACTCATCAGAACGAAATAAATCATGTTTTGACAGCACACGAACAAGGTGCCGCACACGCAGCAGACGGATATGCAAGAACTACGGGCAAGGTGGGTGTAGTTATTTCTACCTCAGGCCCCGGAGCTACAAACCTGGTAACTGGTATTGCAACTGCTTATCTTGATTCAATCCCGCTGGTTGCAATCTGCGGCAATGTTCCCACAACAC
>CAZGRB010000260.1:1933-2729 GCA_964527695.1 uncultured Ruminiclostridium sp. | reverse complement strand
CAACCATAATAATTGCTGTCCTGTTAATTTTTGTGTGATATCAGCTCAAAACCGCTTGGTTATTACTCTCCCGAAACGGATTTCGGTATCAAAACGGTATCAGCAAGCTGTTCAAAGTGCCTTAAGCCGCTTTGTTATGCGGTTTGTTTGAGCGTTTTAATTATTCCCACTCGATTGTGCCAATAGGCTTGGGAGTAAGGTCGTAAAGTACACGGTTGATACCGTCAACTTCATTTGTGATACGATCAGTGATCCTGTGTAAAAGTGCATAGGGGATTTCTTCAATAGTTGCGCTCATAGCGTCTGTTGTATTGACTGCACGGATAATTGCAGGCCAGCCTTCATAACGCTTGCTGTCCTTTACACCGACGCTCTTCATATCGGGAACAGCGATGAAATACTGCCATACAGTCTTGTTAAGACCTGCATTTTCAAATTCTTCTCTGAGAATAGCGTCAGCCTCACGGAGTGCATGAAGTCTGTCGCGAGTAATAGCACCAAGACAACGAACACCAAGACCGGGCCCGGGGAAGGGCTGACGATCAACCATGGAAGAGGGAAGACCGAGTGCCTTACCTACAACACGGACTTCATCCTTGTAAAGTAGTTTAATGGGTTCAACAAGTTCAAACTGTATATCTTCAGGTAAACCACCTACATTGTGATGTGCCTTTACACCATCACTTTCAAGAATGTCGGGATAAATTGTACCCTGTGCAAGGAAAGAGATACCTTCAAGCTTACGAGCTTCGTCATCAACACCTTGGTTGAATTCACCACCGTTAATTTTGCGTTT
>CAZGRB010000260.1:0-1923 GCA_964527695.1 uncultured Ruminiclostridium sp. | reverse complement strand
CATCTATATATATAAGATTTGCGTCAAGCTGATTCTGGAATACTTCAATAACCTGTTCGCTTTCACCTTTTCTCATCAGTCCATGATTAACGTGAACGCAAACGAGCTGTTTGCCGATTGCCTTAATAAGGAGTGCTGCAACAACTGAGCTGTCAACGCCTCCCGAAAGTGCCAGAAGAACTTTTCTGTCGCCAACCTGAGCTTTGACCTCAGCAATCTGCTGTTCAATAAATGCAGCAGCCTGATCCTGCGTCTGAATGCGTGCCATTGTTTCCGGTCTTTTGTTTGTATCCATAGATATCCTCCTTGTTACGGGCAAAATGTAATGCCCTTTCTTTTACACATTTTTACTTCTGAGATAATGAGTATAAATATTTAATGGTAATATAATATCACATTATGGAGAAAATATCAAGTAAAATATGGTTTAAATTTTATAAAAAAATAAAATTTTTATGTTTTATACAACAATAAATGTTCATGCGAAAACCAAATAAGAACAAAGGCGTTGTTCTGGTCAGTTATCGTTGTTGTTGTATTTGCAAACATCTGATATACAGCATTTTTCGCATTCCGGTTTTCTTGCATTGCATACCAGTCTTCCGTGCCATACAAGCCTATGACAGAAGTTGAGACTTTCTTTGGGTGGTACGAGCTTCATAAGCTGTTTTTCAACCTGATAAGCATCTTTGCTTTCAGCAAGACCTATTTTATTTGCAAGTCTTATAACGTGTGTGTCGCATACATAAGCCGGTTTTCCATACAGGTCACCGCAAATAAGGTTGGCAGTTTTTCTGCCTACTCCGGGAAGTTTTGTTAGTTCTTCAATGGAGTCCGGAACAATACTGTTGTAATTGTCCCTAAGCATACGACACATTTCAACAATATCCCTGGCTTTGGTTTTATATAAACCACAGCTTTTAATTATTTCTTCTACTGACTCAACGGTTGCATCTGCATAATCTGTAATTTCAGGAAACTTTTCAAAGAGTGCAGGCGTAACAAGATTTACACGTTTGTCAGTGCATTGTGCCGATAGTCTTGTTGCAATAAGTAATTCGTGCGGTTTTGAATATACAAGTGCGCATCTGACTTCCTGGTACTCATTTTTTAAAGCTGTTATGACCGCTATGGCCTTTTGTTTTTTTGTCATTTTTATCTACCCTTCTTACAATAGTGGTGAGAAAATCTTAAGGACAGAGCGTAATACACGCCTTTTGAATGAAACATTCTCAAAAAATTCAGGAGTAATTTTTTCAGAAACGGAAAGTGCCTTGAAGAAGGATTCAGTTGCCTGTGAAACAGCTTTGCTTTTATACATCCATACGCCATTTTCAAAATGAAGATAGAAACTACGGAAATCAAAGTTACAGGTTCCGACAATGGCAGTTGAATTATCACTAATAATCATTTTAGTATGCATAAATCCGGGTGTGAATTCGTAAATTTCCACTCCGTTTTTTACAAGACTTTCGTAATTTGAACGAGTCATTTCAAAAACGGTCTTTTTATCGGGATGGTGCGGAGTTATAATTTTTACATCAATTCCGCTTTTTGCCGCTCTGATAAGGCTGTTTTCCATCGTATTGTCCAGGATAAGATAGGGAGTGCATATATACACACTTTCTTTAGCGTTTTCTATTACGTTCATATATGCGTTTTCGTGAATAAGTTCCTGAAAAAGTGGTTCATCTGAAAACGGAATAACAAATCCGTCGTTTTTTCCCTGATATTCAGTTAAATATTTATTGAAATCAGTTTTTTCTCCTGTTGTAAAATACCACATTTCCAGAAAAAGTACTGTAACCTTTTTTACCGCATCGCCATCAAGCTTTACCGAGGAATCTTCCCAATAACCGAATCTTTCTTTTTTGTTGATATACTCATCGGCAATATTGATACCGCCGGTAAAAGCTATTTTTC
>CAZGRB010000259.1:1283-2750 GCA_964527695.1 uncultured Ruminiclostridium sp. | reverse complement strand
GCACCGCTGCTTTTTGTAAGCTTCACAACCGAATAGATTGTTGCGGCAATTCCCGCTGCAAATGTTATTGCAGTACATTGTAAAACTGTAAGCAGTATTTCGCCGACACCTGCTTCCAGATACGGAATTTGCAAGTGCAGTGCGATAATGCTGCGGAATAAAAACTGGCATATTCCTGACAACAATATTCCCGCCGCTGTACCGACAATAATGATGAAAATTGCTTCAAGCATAATTATTCGTATCAGCTGATTTTTTTGTGTGCCGAACAGAAGAAATATACCAAACTCACGTTTTCTTTCATTTACAGTGATGGAAAATATACTCATAATTGCAATGGTGCTGAGAACAATCAATATCGCCAGCAGTACCTTACTGTATCCTGTAAAGCTCTGTATACTTTTTTCTGCATTCTCCAGAAGCTTATTTGATGTGTAGACAGCGATACCTTCGTATTGTTTTTCGATGACACTACTTATTGTTTCGGCATCATATCCGTCTTTTATCTTCAGATTTACCATAGAAATAAAATCGTCATTCTGAACCGTCAGGAAGTTCTTTGCGCCTTCAGAGCCGATTATCCGCTTGGCTCCGTCATAGCTGATAAACACCGAATCATCGTAACCCATACCGCTTTTGTCCAGAACCTCGGCAACCGTAAATTCTGTGCCATAGTATATAACCGTTTGACCCTTTTCAAGCCCGATGTCATAGCCGACAGCCGCTTCATTTTCCGACAGTGTTGTTTCGCTGCTTAACCACGGGAGGATAACAAAATCATTATCTGCATCAAAGGCAATCAGCTGTGATTCCGATTCACAGCATTCTGAATTAAGCGTTGCAAGAAAAAGCTGTGAGGAGGCAGCTTCTACCCCCTCGGTTCCTCTTAACAATTCCACCCACTTTTTATCAAAATAAACGGTGCAGGGTTTTCCTGTAAACAACGCATTTTCGATAGAGCTGAAATACTCTTCAGGAACAACAACAATATCGGCACCGAGCCTTTCAGAGGTGCTTTCAAGTCCGCGATTCATATTGTTGAGCAGAGCTGTACAGGTAAAGAGTGACGCGGATAACACGAACACAAACAACGCTATGAGTCCGCTGCGGTATAATCTGCTTTTTACGTTTTTTAATGCAATTTCACACAATATGAATCTGCTTTGCATATTATGTCCCTCTCTTTGCCTTTTTCAGATATATAAGATTACCGATACTGAATAAAACGACCACTGCGGAGATTAAGTATACGGCAGGAAAGGTAAGTGCCTGACACGGCATTGTATCCTTGGCACATCCGCCAATCAGAACGCTCGGAAGCAGAATTGCAGCTATGCCTGCCGCAATACTGCACAGATTTACCGCAATAAAAGAATCTTTGGCTTTAAGCAGCAGCAACACAATCCCGAAAAACGCAATCATTCCGCCAACGGTATTTACAGCTCTTGTTGCCCAGAAGCATTTCAT
>CAZGRB010000259.1:0-1183 GCA_964527695.1 uncultured Ruminiclostridium sp. | reverse complement strand
CACAGACCAATCATAACATTGAAATCGGTTTTCTGCTCGTTCAGAATTTTTGCCTGCAGAACAGGATTACACATAGACTCGTGTCCGCAGCCGCGATTTAACTTTTTTTCTTCAGGAATACCGATTCGCGTCTTGTCAACAGCTCCCACCTTACAGCCTACAGTGTAGTAGCTGATTTTCTCTTTATCAAGCAGCTTGGTGAAAAGTCTTGCTTCAGGAATAAGTCCTACGCAAGTTGCGATGCCGACCTTTTTTGCGCCGATACGTTTGATGAATTCGATGGTTTCCTCCACACGGGTCATACGTCCGTAGAATTCGCCTTCAATAGCGGCGGAAACACGTGCGATATTGCCAAGCTGTTCGTTGTTGTCATAAACCTCCAGACTTTCATTCAGCAGGTTTTCGTCAAGTGCTTTCGTAAGGCAGAATTCGGGATATTTTTCTCCTTCATTCTTAAAGCAGCCGAATTTGTTGCATGCTGCACAGGTGAGACATTTCTTATTAGCCATAACAGTTAGCCTTCTTTCTCTTAATATGTATCTTCGACATCGTCAAATTTTGCAAATGAATTTTCTATCAGTGCTTCTGCTTCTGTATCAGCTCTGATGATACCGATATCCTGAAGCTCAATCACACTCTGACGCAGTGCATTATAACCACCGCTTACCGATGGAGCGAAATTGTAGCTGTCGAGGATAGCCGCATTTAACTCCAGATCGCCTGTTACATAGTTTTTATCAAGCTGAAGCTGTGCTGTTTCCGTAGGATTTTCTTCAATCCACTTTGCAGCCTTCATAACAGCTCTGGTGTATTTCGCCGCAAGGTCAGGATGATTTTCGGCAAGGTCGGTTGTTACAAAGCTGAGACAGCAGTATTCGTCCTTGTATTTGTCATCTGTCGTGGTGTTGATGATTACACGGAGGTTATATTCCTTTTCAGCAATAGAAACAACAGGGTCATGTGTGACAAAAGCATCAATTGCGCCATTCTGCAAAGCTATGGGCAGGTCGTTGTTGCTGTAAACAACAAATTCCACCTCCATATTATCTGCCGTAACTCCGATTCCTGCTTCGGCAAGCGAACGCTTCGCAATCAGCGTAGGAGAGTCCGCAAGGCTCGGTGTACCGATTTTTTTGCCCTTAAGGTCTTCAACGCTCTTGATTTCGGAATCATTAGGTACTAC
>CAZGRB010000258.1:0-2752 GCA_964527695.1 uncultured Ruminiclostridium sp. | reverse complement strand
CCTGCGGTCTGAGCGTCAATAAGTCTGAACAGGGCATAAACGCTGTAAACAAAGGAAGCACCCGAGCCGAGAGCTACGAGAGTATCCATATTGGGAGCACCGTGGAGGATTCCTTTGAAGCCGTTTATGAAGAATTTCTGGTTGATGACCATTACGATTGCTGCAAGGAGAAGCTGTAAAAGACCGCCTGCGGCAGGATTATTTTCAAAGAAAGCAGGTACAGGCAATCCTATCATATGCCCCATGGAAAAATACATGAGGACGATAAGAAATCCCAGGGAGGCGAAAAGCCGCTTTTTCAGCAGGGGAGTTGTCTTGTCTTCAAGAGCCGCCGCATTGTCGGCAGCTTTCCGCTCTGCGCCTGCTTCGCCGGCACCGTATCCTGCGGCGGTGACAGCGGTAATTATTTTTTCGGGAGAAGCTGTACCCTCGACAGTCATGGAATTTGTAAGCAGACTTACCGAACAGGAGGTCACACCCTCAACGGCATTGACTGCCTTTTCCACACGGCTTACGCAGGCGGCACAGCTCATGCCCGTAACGTTGTATTTTTTCATTTTACCACCTCGGTTTCAATTCCGAGTACGGTGAAATCAAGGTCTGTAACCACCGCTGTAAGCTCCTCGTCGCTTATTTCCCGCGACAGCTTCACAACTGCAATTTTCTTTGCAGAATTCACCGTGCAGAGTGCGCCGTCAAGCTTTTCGATACGGCGCTCAACCGCAGTTTTGCAGTTGTCGCAGTGCATACCCTCGATTCTAATTGTTTTTTTCATAATTACAGGGTCAGTAAGCTTCTTGTGCTCCTTGAGTGTTTTGCTTCCGCCGCCGCTGCAGCAGCTTTTGTTCTTCATTCGTCTTATGGTTGTGAAAATGCTTATTCCCAGAATAAGGACAATAATTCCGATAATGATATATGTTTCCATTTTTCTCCTTCCTATTTCATAAGCTTCTGCAAAGTCTGCATAAGCTCGTCGATTACCTCGTCGTTTCCGTTTCGGATATTATCTGCAACACAGGTGTGTATATGATTGCTGAGCAGTTCGCGGTTGAATGCGCTTAAAGCGGCATTCGCCGCCGCTGCCTGTACTATTATGTCGGTGCAGTAGGCGTTATTTTCCACCATTTTTTTAATTCCCCGTATCTGTCCTTCAATACGGTTCAGGCGGTGTATAAGAGCGGTGTATTCCTCTTCGGAACGTTCCTTTGTCTTATGACAGCACTGACAGAGTTCCTTTTCGTCCATAGAAACCTCCTTGATGTTAGGTTTTGCTTACGCATATCATTATATACCCTCAGGGGGTATATGTCAAGCGTTTTTGAAAAATACTGAGAGCTGACAGAAAATTTCCTTAACATATTGCAAAAATCCTTAAAATAGTATATAATAATACTGTATAGTTTCAAGTCAGCACCGTACAATTTGCGGCGTATGCTCCTGCCGTAGGCTTGATGCGGTTTGGCCTCAAGAAAACAACTGTACATTCGGCAAAGGATAACCATATATGAAAAAGATTTTTTCCGCCGTATGGGATTACTTCAGACGGCTTGATAAATTTATGCTGCTGATATGTTTTGCGCTTAGTGCATTTTCGGTATTCCTGCTGTATACTCTCAATATGAATGAAATAAGTGCTTACGTTTCCGACAGACAGTGGAAAACCCAGCTTCTGGCTTCCTGTGCGGGGTTGGTTTTGGCTCTTGTGATTTCTGCAATAGATTACCGCTTCATCGCTAAGCTATGGTGGCTGTACGCTCCCGTGTCGCTTATTCTTGTGTGTCTGCTGTTTACGCCGCTGGGCGTGGGAGTTGACGGTGCGGACGATATAGGCTGGCTCAATCTGGGGTTTATCCAGTTTCAGCCTTCGGAAATGCTTAAAATAGCCTTTATAATGACCTTTTCCCTGCATCTCAGCAAGGCGGGTGATAAGCTTAACGATATCTGGAATATGGTGCTTCTGGCGGTTCACGGACTTGTTCCCGTTGCGCTTATTATGCTTCAGGGCGACGACGGTTCAGCGCTTGTATTCCTGTTTATGTTCATGGGAATGTTGTTTGCGGCAGGTATTTCCTGGAAATATATGCTTGCGGCAGGTATTGCCGTTCCTGCGGCGGCATTCGTTGCATGGAACTATCTTATGCAGCCTCATCAGCTGAAGCGTTTTCAGGTGCTTTTTGACGAGGAGATGCAGCAGAGCGAGATACTTGGTATCTACTATCAGCAATGGCTGGGCAAAAAGGCTCTCGGTTCGGGACAGCTTACAGGTCTCGGCATATTTGGCAGTGATAAATACACTTACGTTTCCGAAATAGACACCGATTTCATCTTTGCATACATCGGTATGACGCTGGGTTTTATCGGCTGTATCATAACAATAATAACCTTGGCGGCGCTGTGCCTGAAGACTCTTTCCAGTGCCACTGCTTCAAAGGACAGCCTGGGAAGATATATCTGCGTGGGAGTTTTTTCAATGTATCTCTTCCATTCGGTTATAAACATCGGCATGGTGCTTGCGGTATTTCCCGTAATCGGTATTCCGCTTCCGTTCTTAAGCGCAGGCGGCACCTCAGTGGTATGTATGTATGGGGCGGCAGGACTTGTAATGAGTGTTCACGGCTACCGCAAAAAGAAAACACATATGTTCTATGAAGAAAAATATGACTGATAACGGCATAAGCCGTAAAATAAACGTAAAAATCAGACCTGCAAATAAAAGTCAATAGGTAAAACGAAAATTTTTTAAGTTTTTTTC
>CAZGRB010000257.1:0-2794 GCA_964527695.1 uncultured Ruminiclostridium sp. | reverse complement strand
GGAAATACACCTGAAACAGACCATAAAGAGTTTTGTAAGCGGAATGTGGCTTACTATGTGGAAAATGGCGGACTACGAATATAAGTATGAAACAATGACTCCTGCAAAGAGAATTGCAATAATGAAGAAAGCACTTTCGCTTCTTGAACTGGTGTTTGAGGATGACGACTATTTAAACTATAGCGGTGAAGTTGTTAACACACATAAAATGATTTCCGATATGGCTATGCTTGAAAATGATTATGAGCTTGCATTGTCCAGTCTTGAGAAGGCAGCTGAATATGCAATAATAGAAGATACTCTCCCTGAAGAAGCGAAGCATACATCTTTGCTTTTGGAAGGTCTCGATTGGTGTGCACACTATACCATAAAAAACTATGAATGTACTAATTGCAAAATACTTTACAATCAGATGCAATGGGATAGATATGATCCTATCCGTGAGAAGGAACGCTTTATCGCAATTCTTGATAAAATAAAGGAATATTGTTAGAAAAAAGGCTGTGCAGTAAAACTGCACAGCCTTTAAACTTATTCTTCATCTTCTGCGGCGATTGATTCGATAATTGCTCTTATCTGTTCAACGCCTTCGCCTGTTTCGGCGGAAAATTCAATCATTGTTATTTCATCGGCATAAGGAATTTCGTTAAGAAGTGCCGCACGGCGTTCTTCACGCTCTTTTTTCTTCATCTTATCGGCCTTTGTAAGTACAATAACAAAGGGAATTTCGCTTTCGATAAGAAAGTTTATCATCATTATATCGTCAGCTGTAGGCTTATGCCTGAAATCCACAAGCTGGAACACCAGTGCCAGATTTCTGTCATCGTGCAGATATCCTTCAATTAATCCTGCCCAGCGCTGCTTTTCGGTTTTTGAAACCTTGGCATAGCCGTAGCCTGGAAGGTCAACTACATAGATGTTTTCGAGAGAAAAGAAATTGATTGTAATTGTCTTTCCGGGCATGGAGCTTACTCGTGCGAGGGATTTTCTGTTCATAATTTTGTTTATGAGCGATGATTTGCCGACATTTGAGCGTCCTGAAAAGGCAAATTCAAGCTTTTCTGATTTTGGTATCTGATTGAATTTTGCGTATGACGCCTTGAATTCAACTTTATTGTAATTCATTCAATGTCCTTTCAGTTTACGGCAGGGGAGTCTGCCTTGATAATTTTTCTTGCAGATTTTGCGCGCTTAGCAGGGGTCGCAAGAGCATTTTCCAGGACAGTCTGGATTTTTTCGGCAGGAATAAAGTTAATATTGTTCTTGACAATATCATCAACCTCTTCAAGGTCAGGTGTGTTTTCCTTGGGGAAAATAACTGTCTTGATACCTGCTCTGTATGCTGCCATTGATTTTTCCTTGAGGCCTCCGATAGGGAGTACCTTTCCGTGCAGAGTAATTTCACCTGTCATAGCCACATCACGCTTCACTGGAATGCCTGAAAGAGCAGATATGAGAGCTGTTGTCATAGTTACTCCTGCAGAGGGGCCGTCTTTGGGAACTGCGCCTTCAGGAGCGTGTATGTGTAAATCCTTATTCTTATAGAAATCTGAGTCAATGCTGTATTTTTTTGATATTGAACGAACAAGACTTACTGCAATTTTGCTGGATTCCTTCATTACATCGCCGAGAGAGCCTGTAACTTCGATTTTTCCTGTGCCCTCAAGAACGATAACCTCGAGAGGCATAGTAACGCCGCCAGCGGAAGTCCAAGCGAGTCCTGTAACAATACCGATTTCATCAGCCTTTGCAATTGTTTCGGGGAAGTATTTCTGAACTCCGAGGAAATCCTTTAAGTTTGCAGGGGAGACGCTTACGGATTTCTGACCTGCAACAAGCTTTTTGGCGGATTTTCTGCATATTGCTGCAATCTGCTTTTCAAGCTTTCTTACACCTGCTTCACGGGTGTATCCGTCAATTACGGAATAAACAGTTTTATCGGAAATTTTAAGCATTGATTTATTTATGCCGTGCTTTTTAAACGTCTTGGGTATAAGATGATTCTTCGCAATATGGAATTTTTCTTCACGTGTATAGCTGCCAAGCTCGATTACATCCATTCGGTCAAGAAGCGGAGCAGGGATAGTATCAGTTGTATTTGCGGTAGTGATGAAAAGTGCGTCGCTTAAATCAACGGGTATTTCAAAATAATGGTCAGTGAATGCAACATTCTGTTCAGGGTCGAGAACCTCAAGCATTGCAGAAGCGGGGTCGCCCTTATAATCGTTACCCATTTTGTCAATTTCATCAAAAAGGATAACGGGGTTCATACATTTGGCCTGCTTTAAGGCGTTAATGATTCTGCCGGGCATTGAACCGACATATGTTTTTCTGTGACCTCTGATTTCAGCCTCATCTCGCACACCCCCAAGGGAAACACGTGCATAGTTACGGCCAAGAGCAGTGGCAATTGAACGGCCGATTGAGGTTTTGCCGACGCCGGGAGGGCCTACAAGACAGATAATCTGTCCCTTGACATCGGGATTGAGTGCACGTACAGAAATAAGTTCCAGTATTCTTTCCTTGACTTTTTTAAGACCGTAATGGTCATCGTCAAGTTGTTTTTCAGCCTTTTCGAGGTCAATTGTGTCCTCTGTAAAGGTGTTCCAAGGCATTTCAAGAATCGAATCAAGATAAGTTTTTATAAGTCCGTATTCCTGAGAGGAAGGAGAAATTTTGAACATCTTATTTGCTTCACGGATAAGCTTTTCCTCAACATCTTCGGAAAAACCGATACTCTGAATTTTGTCGCAGTATTCGTAGATTTCCTCATCGCCTTCATCGCTGCCCAGCT
>CAZGRB010000256.1:0-2795 GCA_964527695.1 uncultured Ruminiclostridium sp. | reverse complement strand
AATGGGACAGCTTTTCTATTCAATGAGCCTTGCAATGGGTATTATGATAACCTACGGTTCATACATGAGAAAAGAGGACAATCTTGAAAGTTCTGTAAGACAGATTGAAGTTTTCGATACTGCAATCGCATTTCTTTCAGGTATGATGATTGTACCTGCGGTTTTCGCATTTTCAGACGGCGACCCTACAAAAATCAACGCAGGCCCCGGTCTTATGTTCCAGACTCTCCCTCAGGTGTTTGAATTTATGGAGGGCGGCCGCTTTATCGGCCTGATTTTCTTCGTACTTGTATTCTTAGCGGCGCTTACATCATCAATTTCCCTTATGGAAACAATCGTTTCGGTTGTCATGGAAAAGTTTAAGGTGAAGCGTATTCCTGCCTGCATTATTGTAATAGTTTTTGCTGTTGCAATGGGTATGCTTTCAGTTCTCGGCTTCGGCGTATGGTCAGATGTAAAGCCTTTCGGAAAGGATGACATCCTTACCTTCTTCGACTTTTTGAGCAACAACATAATGATGCCCATAGTTGCGCTTATAACCTGTATCCTTATCGGCTGGATTGTAAAAACAAAGTATGTCGAGGATGAAGTTCAGCTTAACTCCGCATTTAAATCAAAGAAGCTCTACCGTGTCATGATAAAGTTTGTATGCCCTGTGTTCATGGTAATAATCTTCCTTTCATCGGTATTCGGTTTTGCAGGATAAATAAAAACGGCGGCTCTGATGAGCCGCCGTTTTTAGTGAAAAATGAATAGTGAAAAGTGAACAGCGAAGGAGTGCCCTTACGGGCACGGATTAAAAAAGCATCGCCGCAGGCGATACAATAACTTTTCTTTTTTAGATTTTCACTTTTCGTTTTCAAAGACGGCTTTGCAGTCTTTTTTCTTTGCAGGCATTGCAAAGGGAACAATATCCCTGTACCTGTCAATCTCCTCGGGAGTATGATTGCCGCCCTCGGGAATAAGCCCTGTGCAGTCCCCTGAGGAAGCGGCAGCGAAAATTTCGTTATCCTTGTCGTTTTTCATTGTATCACCCTTTCTTTCGGGTAGTGTGTGCGTAAAAAATAAAAATATACAAACCGTCAGCGAAGCCGACACCACAATCCTTCATCATTCATCTGAAAAAATATTCCATATTTTTTCATAAAAAGCGTGACAATAGCCCCTGTTTTATTGTATTATAAACAGGACGTCCGAAAAAGGTGAGTAACGGAGGTGAGAGAAATTACCCCACAGGATTTTGAATACTATGTCAGCAATTTCAGCAGTGTTGTATTCCGCACGGCAATGTGTTACGTGAAAAACAAGGCTGACGCTGACGACATAATGCAGGAGGTTTTCCTGAAGCTTTACACAAGCAGTACATATTTTGAAAATGATGCCCACGCAAAGGCATGGCTTATAAAGGTCACGGCAAATATGTGCAGGAATATGCTGAAATCTCCGTGGAGAAGATTTACACAGCCCATTGAAGCAGCGGAAAATATGACTGCCGAAGTTAAAAAGGACAATGGTCTTGTTAATATCATAATGAAAATGAAGTCGAAAAACCGCATTGTGCTTTATATGCACTATTTTGAGGGCTATTCAACACGGGAAATTGCGGAAATCCTCGGCATAAAGGAAAATGCGGTAACCTCTCAGCTTTATCGTGGAAGAAAACAGCTTAAAGACCTGCTTTTAAAGGAGGGTTATGATGAATTACAGGAAAATAATTGACGACTCCTTTTCCACCCTTACTCCCCTGACAGCTAACGAAGAAATCATGAGAAACGTTACGGAAAGGGCGGAAAAAATGGAAAAGAAGAAAAGAATCAGCATAAAGAAGCCGATTATCGCAGTATGCGCAGCAGTGGCGGCGGTAGCGGTTGGTACAATTTCGGTTGGAGCGGTTAACGGCTGGAATTACGCAGAGGTGTTTCAAAGTCTTTTTGGCAAAAAAACAGGAAATATTATGGAAAATATAGTGCCTGAGGCGGTGGTTCTGGAAGATACATTGCAAAATATCGATGTAGAAATTGCAGCTGCAGCAGCAGATAAACACGGCATTACGGTAATCCTGGATTTTTGCGGTAAAAACGGATATAAGTTTGCTGAAGATAAGGTAAACGAAAAGACATGGTTTTACTATGCTTTTAAAGATTTCGATATTTCTGTTGAAGTAGAGGGATTATCAGCTTTTCAAGGAAACGGCTTCCTTATAAACGGAGACGCTGATAAAATACGCATGGGATATATCATATACAATAAAGCATCTGTAAAAAATACAAAAGTCAATGTTTGCGTAACCGAACTTATTCCCGATGAAAATGATGACTCTATTCAGTATTTTAGTGATAATAAATGGTCTGCTAAATTTGTTGCAGACTTTAAAGCAAAAGAAATTGCCTATAAAACAAATATATCGCTTTCTGCTGAAAAAGATGGCATATCAGCTTATATAACAGCAGATAAAATTGAGGTTTCGCCTGTTTCTGTATGTGTTAAAGGAGAAATATCAGAAGAGTTTTTCTATGTGTTCTGGGATTATGAAAATTCATTTGCCGTAACAGACAATGGCGAAAAAATAAGGATTATAAATTATGCAAAGGAAAATACCGCAGGAAAATCAAGTGAAATACTTGTTCTGAGCTTTGCCGAGCCTGTGAATCCTGAAGAAATTACTTGTATTGACTTAAATGGTCATGTAATTAATCTGAAATAACAAAACAGGCGGCACAACGTGCCGCCTGTTTTATATACAAATTCTTGTAGGGGAGACGATTGGTCTCCCGTTTTTGCGGGCGGATAATATC
>CAZGRB010000255.1:0-2801 GCA_964527695.1 uncultured Ruminiclostridium sp. | reverse complement strand
AAGTGCGTCTGTTCCCTCGGCGGTCGGCGAATATGTAATCACTGTAAGCGGTGACGCTGAAACTACGAATTATGCAATCACCTATGTAAACGGTACTCTGACTATTACCGAAAAGGAAATTCAGACTATCACAGCGGATGATGTAACTCTGACCTACGGCGATACAGACGGCAAGATTACCGCAACGACAGACGGTGATGGTGCTATCTCTTATGAGGTAGCAACGGGCGAAGATATAATCTCTGTTGATACAGACGGAAATATTACAATCCTTAAGGCTGGCACAGCGACAGTAACCGTTAAGGCTGCTGAAACTGATACCTATGCGGCTGCTACAAAAACAGTTACAGTTACCGTAAACAAGGCGGCAGCAACAATAACCGCAAAGAGCTACACAATCAAGGTTGGCGATACTCTCCCGACTTATGTGTATGATGTAACAGGACTTGTAAACGGCGAAACACTCCCGATTGATGTGACAATCTCCTGCACAGCAGACGGCAATACAGCAGGCACTTATGACATCGTTGTTTCGGGTGCTGCTGCAAGTGATAATTACACATTCAGCTATGTAAAGGGTACTATGACAGTTCAGGAACAAAACAGCGGCGGCGAATCTCCAAGTGTACCTGAGGCTCCCGTTACAACCCCTGTTGTTCCCTCTGTGACAACACCCGTTACAACTCCTCCTTACACAGGCAGACCGTCATGGGCAACAACCCCCACAGGCACAACAACCACTACTACAAATACAACAAAGGCTCCCGTTGATGACGAGATAATTGATGATGACATCTACGAGGACGATGATTCAGAGGTTGACGAGGATACTGATACAACAAAGCCTGCAGATGACGGAGCAGAACCTCAGATTAAGGGTGAAAACGACAAGATTGGCTGGGATGTAATTGCTGATGAAATTGCTGACGCAGACGACGGCGACAAGATTGTGGTTGATATGAATGGTGTAACCGAAGTGCCCGAATATATCTTTGAGGCAATCGAAGGAATGGATGTTGACCTCATTCTTGAAATGGATAACGGTTTTACCTGGACAATCAACGGTGAAAGCGTAACCGACCCCAAGACAGTAGATTTAGGCATAAATATAGGCTCGGATATTCCTGTTAAGGTTATCAACGAAGTGACGGGCGAATGCTATTATATTACAATTACTCTTAAACATAATGGCGAGTTCGGGTTCAAGGCAGTTCTTACCGTTGAAATGGGTAAGGACAATTACGGTTACTATGCAAATCTCTACCACTATATGGGGAACGAAAAGGATGCAGAGTTTATCTGCTCTGACGAAATCGACAAGAAGGGCAATGCAGAACTTACCTTTACCCACGCTTCTGAATACATTATTGTGGTCGATGAATATGACCACGGAGTAATGGAAGATGTTTCATCAGCGGCAGGAACAATCGAAGAAGCTGACGAAGCTCCTTCCGATAATGACGCCAATCCGTTCACCGGTGTAGCTATCAGCTTTACAGGCGTAATTATTTCTGCGGCGGCTGTTGTTATTGCAAGAAAGAAAAAGAAGCAGTAAATCTTAATAAATGACTAACCTCCGCATACAAGTTGCCGTATGCGGAGGTTTTCTCTACCTCGCACCCCTGTCTTTCCTCTTAGGTAAAATGTGTGTTTTTCTTTCTGCACAGCAGAATTAAGTTCTCCTTTGAATTTTCATTGTGTTTTTCAAGTTCAATGAGATTTTCCCGGGCTTTATCAATATCCTTTTTCACATCTGCAATTTCAAATATCCCAATCCGGGTACGGCCTTTCGTCTAAAAAAGTGCATTTAAAACATTCAAAAGTGCCGCTTGCGTCAAGGTGTATTGCAAACAAAAAATAAAATTGATATAATAGAGACATCTTAAGAGAAAAAGGAAACATAGCTATGAAATACACTATTGAGCAGATTCAGAAAGGCGAAGACGAACTTATACTCCGCTACCAGCGGCTGAACGGCGAGGTTGAAGCTGTGCTTCAGTTTATGAATGCACCTGCTAAAAAGCTTATCGCCGTAAAGGACGATACGCAGGCGGTAATTGATTTTGCGGATATTCTTTACGCAGAAACTGTTGACAGAAAAACCTTTATCTACACTGATAATGATGTTTTTCGGGCTGAGCTTACACTTTTACAGCTTGAAGAGGTTCTGAATACTGTCAACTTTTTCAGGTGTGCAAAGTCAATGATTATCAACATTGACAAGATTTCCACACTTAAAAGCCTTGCTTCTAACCGAATAGATGCGGCACTTTGCAGCGGCGAACACATCATAATATCCCGAACATATGCTTCGGAATTCAGAAAAATACTGAAAGGAGAAAGCGGCGATGAATAGAATCAGAAATTTTCTTGAACAATATCTTACCCGAAAAATCGGTTCGGAGATTAAATGCTGTCTTACATTTCTCCTTATTCTTTGTTTTTACTGTATTTACAGGTGGGTAAATGGTTTCACCGAAGCAGGAATAATCCATATGCTTGAAATGCTGTGGGCAGCATATATTCTTGAATGGATACAGGTGCTTGTCCACTGCGACTTTGACGAGGTTGACAGGCTCAGCTTAAAGGAATGGGTAATGATTATCTGCGCTTCAGCTGTATACGCCTTTGCAGGACATTTCCTCAGCTGGTTTGACGGAAACATTGCCGTTGCTGTCGGTTTCGGAGTGTATATGCTTGCAGCATATCTCTGCACTTTCTGGATATATGCAATCAAACGTTCTATTGACGCAAAAATGCTTAACAGCGACCTTAAAAAATTTCAGGAAAGAGAGAAACCG
>CAZGRB010000254.1:0-2806 GCA_964527695.1 uncultured Ruminiclostridium sp. | reverse complement strand
CACGTTGTCTATTGCGGAACTGTCTTTTGGCTATATCATTATTATACTAGGAGGAAAAGTAATGGAACTTATAACAAGCGGAACAAAATTCTATCTTAACGGTCAGAATCTCTACGGTCTCAAGTCCACTCCCGATATGGGAGGGAGCAGAGAGAAAAAGCAGGTGACAAATCTGCTTGATACAGCCCACCGCTATATTGCGGGGCTTTACAAGTATGACGAGCTGACCTTCGGCTTCTACTACAACAGCGATTCTGACAACCCCAATGTTTCATCGGGACAGGTTGCGGCGGCTTACAGTGCGGCAAGGGCTATTGAGCAGGCGGGCATATCTGTAACACAGAAGCTGGAATTCCCCGACGGAACATATTTTACCTGGACAGGGCAGATTTCTACCAGAATCAAAAGCATGAACCCTGACGGAATCATGGAATTCAGCATTATTTCAATACCTGACACAAAGCTTGTCCACAGTCTTGACATTTAAGGAGGAAATATGGACGAAAAGAAAAATATTCCTTTCGCACTGCTTACTGTGGGCGGAAGGGATTATATGCTCCGCCTCACTGCAGGAGCGGCTATGCGCCTTGAAGAAAGACTCGGCAGTTCTGTTTACTGCGGACTCAAAAGACTTGACGAGGTTACGGTGATGATTGATTTTCTGTATGCGCTTACAGAGGGCTTTATGCCTGATTTCAGCCGTAACGCCGCCGCTCTGCTCTTTGATGACTTTATAAACGAGGGCGGAACATTGAGGAAAATAAACGGCATAATTCTGGAAGCTATGGACCGCTCGGGTTTTTTCGACTGCGGGGAGGCAGCGAAACAGCCGCAGAGCTTATAAATAAGCTCAGATTTACAGCGCTGGAATTCGTTGCCGACCCCCGTATTCTATCTGAGCTTACAGCGGCAGAGATATGGGAGCTGATACAGGCGAAGCGTGCTTTGTATAAGGAATGCCTTGAAGATTCGTACCGCAGGAATGAACTGCTGGCATTCAACATGGGAGCGCTCTGTCGTACTGCGGTAAATGCGCCTGAGCAGTTTCCGAAATCTCCTGCTGAGGCATTCAACTGAGAATTAAGGAGAGAAGATGACAACAGAACAGCTTAACGTAATAATTACTGCCCAGACAGAGGATTTTCAGGCGAAGATTGCGGCAGTGAACGCTTCCATTCTTGAAACCATTGCTCTGGCGGAACAGACCGCTTCAGCAGTGGCAAGCATAACGGTACAGCAGACAGGAAGCGAAGGGAAAACCGCACAGGTAGACGGCAGTGTCACAGCGGACAGGATAAGCGGAGCTGCCGCAACCGTTCTGAACCTGAGAAGCGGTCAGACCCTTATCGGTGCAGTATCGGAAAATAATTCCACAGACGGATTTTCAAAGCCTGTTGAGATTCACACAACAGTTGAACTTGACGGCGACAAGGTAGGGGAGTCCGTTTTCCGTTACAACAATTCACGCACCAGAATAAAGAACGGGTTTTAAAGTGCGGAACAGGGCTTCTCTCCGTAAGGGGAGGGGCTGCGGTTCCGCTTTCTGCTTTTTATTGAAAGAAATGAGACACAGGGAGAGGAAAAATGTATTTTTTATCAATTAACGGCAATGTGCTGCCCACACCGTCCTATTACCGTGTGGATAACGACGATATAGACAGTACGGACAGCAAGCGTTCCGACGAAACAGGAACAATGCACCGCAGGCGACTCAGAAAAGGAATCCGCACCTGCGAGGTAAAATGGGTGCTTGACGGTTCGGCGGCGGAAGGACTGCATACTGACCTTTCGGAGCCGCTTCTTGCGGTATCAATGCTTGACCCTGCTTCTGCAGGCTATGCCGAATGTGAAATGTATGCTAAGAATCTGGCAAGTGTTTTCTATCAGCAGCAGAATGCCAGCGAAACAAAAAGCTGGTGGGAGCTGAGCTGTACGCTGGTTGAGTATTAAGGAGGGACTGTATGTATTCCGTAAGTGAAAGCTATAAGAATGCCCTTCTTCAGAACCATATAACCGACACAGTCCAAGGCACGGCAGAGCTTAAGGACGGAACGGTAATTGACCTTGACGACGGCAATATCGTCAGCGGTTCACTGCGTATTACCCATGAGCTGTGCGATGATTACAAGGTGGGTACTTTCAATCTGGGAAGTATGCGTATCGGTTTCTTTGACGACAATGCCCTTGGTCGTGATTTTTCGGGGGCAAAAATCACGCTTACGTATAAAATCAAAACCGAAGCAGGCTGGGAAAGTGTTCCTCTGGGAATATTCATAGCCGACGGTCAGACGGTAATCCGCCGCAGGAATACAGTAACCCTTACCGCATATGATTACGGTATTCTTTTTGACTGCACCCTCGGCGTCACGCTCAGCAACAAGACAGGTACAGCAGAGCAGATTATTTCAGATGCGTGTGAAAGATGCGGTGTGGAATTCGGTGGAATAGCTGACGGGCTTCCAAACACGGAAGTTTATGTTCATTGCGGCTCACAGCGTATACAGTCCTGCCGTGACCTTGTTGGCTGGTGTGCGGCGATGATAGGCGGATATGCCGTAATCGACAGAAGCGGCGCACTTAAAATCATATCCGCAAGATATGATGTCGAAGCTGACGACCCGTCGGAAATAATTATTGACAAGTATGTTACAGCCGCCGAGCGAAACAGCATATATTCCACTGATACACGTGCGTGGATAGCACAGATGAGCGCATACAGCGGCGACAAGACCAAAATCTACAAATCAAATATAATCCGTGACGACCCTCAGGCGGCAAGAGCGATATATTATCTTGAAAAGAATCC
>CAZGRB010000253.1:0-2848 GCA_964527695.1 uncultured Ruminiclostridium sp. | reverse complement strand
TCTCCTCCTCAATACATTTCACGCTTCCATCGGGAAACTTCTCATAATGTAAATTACGTAAAGTCAACCAATTACCGTATAATCACATTTTAAGAATGAGGGACAGATTATAGGATAATAAAATAATCGGCATTACAAGTTTGTAGCCTGCAACGCCGATTTCTTAAATCCGCTGTATTTGTCTTAAAACAAAGCTTTGTGAAACTTCTTTATCGCTGACGGACAAACAGGAACACTTTGATTTTATCATATACATTTATAATCCTGACCGCATCAGACCGCAGAATGTGAATGACAGATATCCCTGTTACGGATTGTTATAATTTTCATATCATTCACCTGCCTTTCAGTTGATGCATTAATTGTATCACAAATTAACTTAATTGTCAATATTCCTTTTATCATTAATATAACTTATAAAATGCTCAGGTGTATTTTTAATAAGCTCCTTCATAAAAACAGGTCTTATGTCATATTCATCTATCTTATCAATGGGAATCCAGCACATTTTTTCTTCATCACCGCCTGTTGAAATACTGCCCGCATCATATTCCTTCTTCTCTTTATGTGACATAAGATAATAAAGTTCAACCGTGTGGCAGTCATACCCTTCAAGCAAGCCGTCGCCGTCAAAGAAATTTTCAACAAGACATAAAGGGCGTTCAATCTGAAAACACTCACCCGTTTCCTCGAAAACCTCACGGATAACGGCGTCCTCGGAACGTTCACCCATATGAACACCTCCGCCTACCGAATAATAATAACCTGCGTTATCATTATAGGTAAATAATGCGTACCCTTCAGAGATTATCACCGCACCTACACGGTAACGGAACCAGTCTTTTCCGACGCAAAAACAGCAATCAACCTTTTCTGACATATTTTCCTCCCAATTAATTTTCAACATGAGAATTCTCAGAGATACCGCCTATTTTGTAAAGTCCGTCAAGTCCTCTGGTAAGTGACTGATTCTCTTCCATATCCACAACAGCAACAGAGGAAATAATATTACCGTCTTCATCCGAAAGATAAAGTGTCTCACCTGTTTTCAGGCTAAAATTGGTCTGATATTTTTTCAATGCGGATTTTTCACTGTTATTCTTGCACACAACGGTAAATACTTCACCTGCTCCTATTTTGACACCAGGCATTTCCCAGCGCTGTAAATCAAGTTCATCATCTGAAAGGTAAAGATTACTGAGAGAAATTTCAATGTCCGTAGGATTGTAAATCTCAATCCAGTCGCCATCGCCGGATGTGTAAAGCTCGCTGACATAGATAGAATCCGCTGTACCTGTTCTTTTAACGTACAGGTTTACCGAAACAACACCATAACTATCAGCCATTGAAGCGTTTACTTTTATCTCAGGGGTGTTGAACCTTACCCCATTAACAGTCCAGTAATCAAATTCATACCCGTTAAGCGCTTCCATGGAAAGAGGAACCTTACATTCAGCGAAATAATCAGCTGATACCGTACCCGAAATTGAAAGAGTCTGTGTATTCAGACTTCCCTTTGCACCTGTGGGGTTATTATATACTACAGTATAATATTCCTTATCGTAATTGAATCTTTCGCTTATTGCATTAAGCATAACCGTTGCACGTCTGCCTGCAAATTCACGAATCTGATTACGGCTGTCTTCAAAGGTTTCAGCACGTGCCCATGTGGATGTATAACCATTTTCAAGAGCATACATACACTCAGTATCACTCTTTTCAATAAGTTCATCAAGTACATTAAGAACATTCTGCTCATCAAATGCACCGCCGATAAGGTCACATACAGTGTTAGCGAACTTTTCACGCATATCTGAACGTTCAAGCAGCTGACGAAGCAGAACCGAATCACCCTGCATATGATTTCCTGTGAGGACATTTGAAAGCGTATTGTCACGATATCCATTCCCGTACAATCCCCATGCGTATTCAGCGTCGAAAAGCAGAAACCTCCATCTTCCGTCAAGATATTCACTTGTTATTTCTTCTCCATCAGAGGGATAATAACGCCATGCCTTGAAATTATTACCCGGCCAGTCCTTATTGTCTATGTAAATCTGAATTGCATAGTACTGCATAAGATTATCTATATCCACAAGCGAACAGAATTCTCTGAAATTATTAAGATTTGTAAGACCCCTCTGTGCCACTTCAAGAAGATAATTCCAGTCCTCGACACACTGCTCGTCGTCGCCTTCAACTTCCTGCTCCTTTGCACCGGCAATGCGGAAATTATCCTTGTTGCCGCCGTAATTATTAGCAAGATAGTCGTTACTGTATGCTTCGTGTATCCATGCAAAGCCATAATACTCACTATTTAAGAATACAGCCGCAGGCCTTACATTCTGAGTGTCAGGAAAACCCGCCTGTGCAGAAAGAGTCATGGAAAGTTCGTCTCTGACACCCGCAAACTCACGGTCATTAGCGCCGTTTCTGAGAGTAATACGGTCAAAACGGGTAAGCAAATTGCCGTAAGCGTCAGTTGCACCCTCGAAAAATGCGTACTTGAACTTTCCGTTTCCTTCACTATACATATTTCTTGCAATCAGACGCCATGATTTCTGATCAACAGCTCTGGAATAGCCGCCAACTACTCTTGCACCCGACGCCTGAGAAATAATCTGCTCTCCTTCAGAGGTGAAAACCTCCACGTACATATCACGTTCACTTTCTCTGCCGCCTATGAACCAGTTTGCAGGTGCATTATATTCAATCTCACCGCCATTATATTCGTCAGAGTTAAGATACTCGTCACGCTTGTAGCCTTCTGTAGCAACACCATAGTAATAATCATAAAGATTATATTCATCAGTCGAAAGAACAAAAATAAGTGTTTCGTCGCTGAAAC
>CAZGRB010000252.1:0-2865 GCA_964527695.1 uncultured Ruminiclostridium sp. | reverse complement strand
GACAACGACAAGCTTACTGTTGCCCGTTCACGTAAGATTCAGCGTTTCCTCTCCCAGCCCTTCTCTGTTGCAGAACAGTTTACAGGTATGGAAGGCAAGTACGTTCCCTTAAAGGAAACAATCCGCGGCTTCAAGGAAATCATCGAGGGCAAGCACGACGACCTGCCCGAATCCGCATTCCTCTTCGTGGGTACAATTGACGAGGCTGTTGAAAAAGCAAAGCAGCAGCAGGCATAATGAAAGGAGTATGACAAATGACTCCGTTCAGACTTGAAATTCTGACTCCCGACGGCGTATTTTTCAGCGGCATGACCGATAATGTCATAGTGAGAACTACCGTAGGCGACAAGGGTATCCTTGCCCGTCACGAGCCGTATGTTGCGGCGCTTACTATCGGCAAATTCAAGGTACGCATTGACGGAGAATTCCGCTTCGGCGCAATTTCTTCGGGTATAATCAAGGTGGACAGGGACAAGACCGTTATCCTCGCAGACAGCTGCGAGTGGGCGGAAGAAATTGACCTTGACCGCGCTGTAAAGGCAAAGGAACTTGCCGAACAGAAGCTTGAAGAATTTGAAAAGGCAGACAACGACAAGGGCGTTGCCATTGCGGAATATAAATTAAAGCGTGCTATCAACAGAATTGAAGCGTATAAGCTTAAAAAGTAACAAGCGTAGCGCTTGAGCAGGTTCCGCCTTTTGCGGAGCTGAAAAACCAGCAATAATGATTAACGGCGGAGTCGCAGGTAGTGCGGATCCGCCGTAATTTATTTGTTTTTGTTCTATTTATATCTTTAGTATTTTTTGTGTATAGTGCAAAACTGGCTGAGGCGGCATCGCCGCCTCAGCCAGCGCAAATTCCGCTGCGTTGCAGCGGAATTTGCGTTTTGCGGCGCCGCCGTAGGCGGCGCCTTATATGGGGCGCGCTGCGCGCGCCCCGAAAAAACGGCGAGCACCATTTCGGTACCCGCCGTTAATCATTATTATTCAGTTAATCCAACCTTGTAAAAGGCGGAACTGCCCGAAGCGGTTCGCTTTAAAGGCGGAATTCGGATGCAACGCCGCACATTGCCTTAGCCGAGGATGATTTCAACAGAGTGCTCGCCGTTAGCAAATACGGGAACTACGTTACCTTCAACTGCCTTGCCGTCAACAACCATGCTCTTTACGCCGCTGCAAACGTGGTCAGGGTTATTAACCTTGATGTTGTAAGTAGCGCCGCGGTAGAGTCTGCTGATGGAGAAGCCGTCCCATTCGTGAGGAATGGAGGGGTTGATTTCGAGACCGTTGTAGCCGGGCTTGATACCTAAGATGTACTGGGAAATTGCTACGAAGTTCCAAGCAGCTGTACCTGTGAGCCAGCTGTTTTTAGCTTCGCCGTGACGCTTAGCGTCCTTACCTGCAATCATCTGAGCGTATACATAGGGCTCAGTTCTGTGGAGGTCGGACTTTTCTTCGCGGAAAGCGGGAGCAATCTTGCTGTAGTATTCAAATGCCTTGTCGCCTCTGCCCACTGCTGCTTCAGCACAGATGATCCAAGCGTTGTTGTGGCAGAAGATACCTGCATTTTCCTTATATCCGCCGGGATATGTGGAAATTTCACCGTATTCGATATAGTACTTTGTGAATGCAGGGTTGTTGAGTACGAGACCGTGGTCGGAGTTGAGGTACTTGTCTACGCTGTCAAGAGTCTTGATGTCGTAGCCCTTGTCCTTGCCGAGACCTGCGAGAACGCACCAGCCCTGAGGTTCGATGAAGATCTTACCTTCTTCACATTCGCTGGAACCAACCTTGTTGCCAAAGTTGTCGTAAGCTCTTAAGAACCATTCGCCGTCGAAACCGTGCTGAAGTGTGAGTTCCTTCATCTTTTCGATTTCAGCGTCAGCTCTCTTGGCTTCTTCTTCGTCGCCCTTGAGGCGGCACATAGCAGCGTATTCGGGAGCGATGTAGCAGAACATACCTGCAATCATTACAGATTCAGCTGTCTGGCTGTAGAAAGGAGGTTCTGTGAACATTTCCTTGTTGTTGTATGTCTGGAAGGATTCGCCGGGCTTATCGGAGAAGCAGGACAGGTTGAGACAGTCGTTCCAGTCAGCACGTCCGCTGAGAGGTAAGCCGTGAGGGCCAACCTTTCTTACAACGTGGTTGAACGCTCTCTTCATATGGTCGAGCATTGTATCAGCAAGCTCATCCTTATTCTCGTAAGGTACCATTTCGTCGAGAATGGATACGTCGCCTGTTTCCTTGATATAAGCAGCTGTAGCGAGAATCATCCACAGCGGGTCATCGTTGAAGTTGGAGCCAAGCTCGTGGTTACCCTTCTTTGTAAGAGGCTGATACTGGTGGTAAGCACCGCCGTCCTCGAGCATTGTAGCAGCAAGGTCGATAAGTCTTTCTCTTGCACGTGCGGGAATCTGGTGAACGAAACCGAGAAGGTCCTGGTTAGAGTCACGGAAGCCCATACCTCTGCCGATACCGCTTTCAAAGTAGGATGCGGAACGGGACATATTGAATGTAACCATACACTGATACTGGTTCCAGATATTAACCATACGGTTAACCTTTTCATCGGGACAGTCAACGTGGTACTGACCGAGGAGGCTGTTCCAGTGAGCCTTGAGCTCTGCAAAGAGCTTATCTGCCTTTTCAGCAGTATCGCACATTGCAATCATTTCGTGAGCCTTTTTCTTGTTGATGATATTCTTCTTTGAGCCTGCTGTTGTGATGAGCTTGTCGTTATCTGTAAGGTCGGGAGCAAACTTTTCATCAACAGGGTTTTCAACATAACCGAGAACGAATACGAAATCCTTGGATTCGCCTGCTTCAAGGTCAATTTCAATGTAGTGGGAAGCAACGGGAGACCAGC
>CAZGRB010000251.1:0-2894 GCA_964527695.1 uncultured Ruminiclostridium sp. | reverse complement strand
CGGGGAGAACGTCATCTGTGATGAGGTCTTCACGGATAATAGCGATAACAACACCTGCAGGTCCAACATTCTTCTGAACACCGCCGTAGATAACAGCGTACTTGCTTACGTCAACAGGTTCGCTGAGGAAGCAGGAAGAAACGTCAGCAACGAGATCCTTACCCTTTGTATTGGGGAGTTCCCAGAACTTTGTGCCATAGATTGTGTTGTTTTCGCAGATGTAAACATAGTCTGCATCCTCGGGAATGTCGAGGTCAGAGCAATCGGGGATATAAGAGAAGGTCTTATCAGCGGAAGAAGCAACGTCGATAGCCTCGCCGTACATTTTAGCTTCCTGCCAAGCTTTCTTAGCCCACTGACCTGTAATAATGTAAGCAGCCTTCTTATTCTTCATCATGTTCATAGGAACTTCTGCAAAGAACTGTGATGCGCCGCCTTGAAGGAATAATACCTTATAGTTGTCAGGGATATTCATAATATCTCTGAGGTCCTGTTCAGCTTCCTTGATAATTGTGTCATAAGCCTTGGAACGGTGAGACATTTCCATTACAGACATTCCTGTGCCCTTGTAGTCGAGCATTTCATCTGCTGCTTCTTTAAGTACCTCTTCGGGCAGTACAGCGGGACCTGCACTGAAATTGTAAACTCTCATGATAAGCCTCCTGAATTTTGTTTAAGTTTAAAATGTTGATTTATATAATTGTTAAAATTATATCTTTTAATATTATAGAATAAAAGGAACAATTTGTCAAGATAAATCGTTGAAATATTGCAATAAAAATGAAATTTTGTAAAATTAGCTTGTATCAGACGCAGCACATCCTGTTATTTATGAAATTTTAATACGCTTTATCCTTTCTTTTGTCACAGTGACCTGATTTTCAGTTCTTCCGCATTTAGGACATCTGTCGCCGATAATACCTGTGTAACAGCATACAGGGTCACGGTCAACAGGGTGATTGATAGAGCCATAGCCTATACCTGACTCTTTCATACAGCGTATGATCTGCTCAAATGCGTCAAGATTGTTCACAGGGTCACCGTCAAGTTCAACATAACTGATATGACCCGCATTTGTAAGTGCATGATAAGGTGCTTCCAACTTAATCTTTTTGAAAGCCGAAATTTTATAGTATACAGGAATATGGAAGGAATTGGTGTAGTAATCTCGGTCTGTAACGCCCTTGATTTCACCGTAGATTTTTCTGTCAATACGGACAAATCTGCCTGATAGTCCCTCTGCGGGAGTAGCAAGGAGGGAGAAATTGAAGCCTGTTTTTTCAGATTCTTCATCAAGTCTTGCCCTCATTCTTCCGATAATTTTGCGTCCAAGCTCCTGAGCATATTCACTTTCGCCGTGATGCTGTCCTACAAGAGCAACAAGACATTCCGCAAGACCGATAAATCCCATTGAAAGAGTACCATGCTTGAGCACTTCACCAACGCAGTCCTCAGGCCCTAGCTTATCAGAATCAATCCAGATACCCTGACCCATAAGGAACGGATAATTCTTTACCTTTTTCTGTGCCTGAATCTTATAACGGTACATGAGCTGGGCAATGACAAGATTCATTTCCTCTTCGAGAAGCTCGAAGAAGCGTACAATATCCTTACCTGAGCGAATACCGAGGCGGGGAAGATTTATTGATGTAAAGCTGAGATTGCCTCTGCCTGTGACAATTTCTCTGGATTTGTCATAATTATTGCCGATGACACGTGTACGGCAGCCCATATATGCGATTTCGGTGTTGTAATCGCCCTCTTTATAATACTGAATATTGAAGGGTGCGTCGATAAACGAGAAGTTAGGGAAGAGGCGTTTTGCAGAAACACGGCAGGCAAGCTTGAAAAGATAATAGTTCGGGTCCTCGGGGTTATAGTTTATACCTTCTTTAATCTTGAAAATATGAATGGGGAAAATAGGAGTTTCGCCATTTCCGAGACCTTTTTCTGTTGCGAGAAGCACATTTTCAATAACCATCTGACCTTCGGGAGAAGTATCAGTTCCGTAATTGATCGAAGAGAATGGAATCTGAGCGCCTGCACGACTGTTCATAGTATTCAGATTATGAACAAGCGCTTCCATTGCCTGATATGTAGCCCTGTTTGTTTCCTTTTTGGTAATCTTAAGGGTAAAATTCTGTATCTTTGCGGAAATATCCTTATCGCCTGTTATCAGAGTAAGTTCGTCGATTTCCTTTTCCGCAAAGCCGTTATTGTTGGCAAGGGAAGGCATCAGACCATCCTCGCGGAATCTGTTCATATAATCGGAAACTTTTTCTTCGGCAGCATCATCGTCAGAATCCGTTTCAAGAATAATACCTCTGACAATGTTCTTTTTGTAGAGCTGTTCATATGTTTTCTTTACGCCATCAGCCATTGCATAATCAAAGTTAGGAATAGACTGACCGCCGTGCTGGTCATTCTGGTTTGACTGGATAGCAATGCAGGCAAGGGCAGAGTAGCTTGCGATATTATTAGGCTCTCTTAGATAGCCGTGACCTGTGGAAAAGCCATTTTTAAAGAGTTTTTTAATATCAATCTGACAGCAAGTTGTGGTCAGAGTCATAAAATCCAGGTCATGAATGTGAATATCTCCATCGATATGTGCCTTTGAATGAGCGGGGTCAAGCACGTACATTTCGTTGAACTGCTTTGCGCCCTCAGAGCCGTACTTCAGCATTGTACCCATTGCGGTATCGCCGTCAATGTTGGCATTTTCGCGCTTGATGTCACAATCCCTTGCAGACTTGAAAGTCAGGTCTTCATATGTCTTCATGAGGGTGGTGTTCATTTCGCGGATTCGAGTGCGGTTAGCTCTGTAAAGAATATATGCCTTTGCAGTTTTGGCTAAATCGATTCTGCCGTAATGTATTGAGCCGGAGGAGGTGTAA
>CAZGRB010000250.1:0-2959 GCA_964527695.1 uncultured Ruminiclostridium sp. | reverse complement strand
ACTGAAAGGTTGAAAAATATGCTTAAAAAGATTCTTTCTCCCGAAACCTGCGCAAAATGCCGTGTTTGCTGCGTTTTTGACAAGGATGATGTATGGGAGATTCCTCTCATTTCCGAGGAAATATACCATAACATAAGAGCCGATCGCCCTGAACTCAAATTAATCCCCAGAGGGGAAAACAGCCACGTCTTTAAAATGGAATTCAAGGAAGACGGACTTACCTACTGCCCCGTCCTTTCGGAAACAGGCTGCACCCTCGGAAAAAATAAGCCCTTTGACTGCAGAATATGGCCGCTGAGAGCTATGAAAAAGGGCGATGATATTGTTATCACAATATCACCTGTCTGCGAATCAATAAATCCCGAAACACCCGAAGTAAGGGCACTTGTCCAGGAGCTTGCGCCCATAATCTTTGCCGAAGCAGAGAAAAACCCCGATATTGTAAAAGAATATATCGAGGGTTATCCTATTGCAGCAATCAAAGCTCACCGATAAAAGTGCGTCTGCCTGCAATCTCGCCGCTTTCAATCTTTTCGATATATTCGTCATACTGCTCGTCAAGCCAGTAAATCATTGCCTTATAACCCTCAAAGGTGTGCTCAAAGGAATTTTCACCGAGAATCTCAGCTAAATCCGAGCATAACATTCCGTACCAGAATTTTACAACAAGTCTGTCCTCGGATTCTTCCTCATTCTTTACGGTTACAGGGTCAATGCGGTAATTAAAGGTATTTCGTCCGCCTACAGTGGAATTTTTCGCTTCAAAATAGAAATATTTAGGTATGTCAAAATGGCGTGAACGGTCGTAAATGTACTCCATAAAACCTCCATATACAAAAAAGACGGACAAGGCGAGCCGCCTTTGGCAATTCCCGCCTTTTTAAAGAAACAGTTAACCCCGCAGTTGCAAAACGGCGGGGTTATAAACTTCTTTATGGCAGACACACTAAACCTGACCGCCCTTATTATGTCTGAATTATTCAGCTGCTGTTGTTTCTTCAGCTGTTGTATCTTCAACAACTGCATCCTCTTCTGCTGCTTCGTCTTCTGTTGCAGTAACAAGCTCATCAACGATACTTGTATCAATTGTTTCTGTAGTTGTATCAGAACCGCCGAAATATACAGAAATTACATTAACAGCAAGAGCAATAACGAAGATTGCAATAGCAGCAACCTTTGTAGCCTTTGCAAGCTTTGCTTCCCTTGTTCTGCCGCTGTTCTTCTGATAATAGTTATCAGAGCTTCCGCCTGTAAGTACATTGGACATACCCTGCTTGGATTCCTGCATAAGTACAACCGCAACAACAAAAACACAAGCAATAATCAGCAAAAACGCTGCAATAATTTCAATAACACTCATTTATAAATCCTCCTGAAAAGTACATTTTATCATTAGCATACGCTATATTATAGCATATAATTTTTTAAAATGCAAGAGGTTTTTAAAAAAATTATTTTTTTATTTTTTATTGCAAAAACGCTATAAGTATGATATACTGTATATAAAAAGTTCACAAAATAAGATTTTTTGGAGATGCAATATGAGTGATAAAATAAAAGTTAGTGAAGAACGAATTTCAGCAAAAGAATATGTAGACTTTCTAAAAAGAACAGACTTAGGTTCTCAGTATCCCAAAGAACGATTTGATGAGAGAATCGAAAAACTCGTTACAAATGTTTCTATAAGCCTTGTGGCTCGAAATGAGAATGGTGTTGTTGTGGGTGTTTTGTTTGGCTTGACTGATTATGCCTATTGGCTCTATGTGACAGATTTAGGCGTAGACAGAGATTACGAGGGACAAGGAATAGGCAGTCGGCTGATGAAAACTGCACACGAAATGGCTGGCGGCGAGAAGGATATTGCTGTTTATCTGATTGCGAATGAGAATGCCATTCCTTTCTATGAGAAATTGGGAATGAAAAACGCCGAAGATGTAATGCAGTATAATAAAATCGAGTGGACCGAATTTGTAGTAGAATAGAAAATATCAATATGTCGAACAGTTGAAAATTGAAAAGCGGAGGTCAATTCCTCCGCTTTTGCTGTAGTATACAATTATTTGCCGAAATAACGGTTAAGTAAGCCTTCGAAAGCCTTTCCGTGTCTTGCTTCATCCTTTGCCATTTCGTGGACTGTGTCGTGGATAGCATCAAGATTAAGCTCCTTGGCTCTCTTTGCAAGGTCAAGCTTACCCTGAGTTGCGCCGTGTTCAGCTTCGACTCTCATGCGGAGGTTTTCCTCTGTAGAAGCGGAAACAACCTCACCTAAAAGCTCAGCGAACTTAGCTGCGTGCTCAGCTTCTTCGTAAGCAGCCTTTTCCCAGTAAAGACCGATTTCGGGATAACCCTCACGGTGCGCAACTCTTGCCATAGCGAGGTACATACCGACCTCTGTGCACTCACCTGCAAAGTTTGCTCTTAAGCCTTCGATAATTTCTGTGTCAGTTACAGCCTTTGCGGAACCAAGTTCGTGCTCGCAGGCAAAAGTGAGCTTTTCGCCGCTTTCCTTAACTGTAAACTTTGAACCGGGAACGCCGCACTGGGGGCATTTTTCGGGGGCAGAATCACCTGTGTGAACATAACCGCATACGGGACAGACATACATTTTCATAATAAGTACCTACCTTTATATAATATTGACTGATAATCAGTCTTATGTGCAGATAATCATTCGATTTATCCTGATTACATTATACAGGATGTTTTTTATTTTGTCAATAGTTTTTTTGAAATATTTTTAGACTAATTCTAAAAATTATATTTTAAAATTAACACAAAAATGTATGAATAAGGAAAGAATCTTAATAAATACATCAAAAAAATAATAATTTTAAAATTTGGTTAAAAAAAGCTTGACAAATTCCGAAATTTGTTATATAATATTAAAGCAATCGGGAAACCGATAAGCACTTGGCTGGGTGTGGCGCAGCTGGTAGCGCGCTACCTTGGGGTGGTAGAG
>CAZGRB010000249.1:0-2960 GCA_964527695.1 uncultured Ruminiclostridium sp. | reverse complement strand
ACGTTGTCTATTGCGGAACTGTCTTTTGGCTATATCATTATTATACTAGGAGGTATGTATTAAAACCTTACAGCAATAACGAAGATATGAGTTTAAAATTATAGTCACGGAGGAATGTTTATCCTATGGCTCGAAAACCCGAAATGCCAAGAATAAACACAGTCACCGTAGCCTTCAACGGAAAACAGGAAGCATTCGAAAACTTTATGAACTCCATAATAACCGATTATCTTAACAGCACAGGAGAAGCCGATTTTATTGAAAACGTAGAATTATCCGTAGAATCAGCATAACGGCTGGACTTGTGGAAAGAACTGTGGTATGTTGTGTCGTAGCACAAAACCAAGATGCTGTGACTGCCATACCGCAGATACATATTAAACTGAAAGGGTGATTAAATATATGAAAGCATGGCTTTATTATCGTCTCTCCCGTGATGAAGATGAGGAGATGAACAGCCTTCAGAATCAAGACGAGATTTGTCAAGGGGTTTTTCTGCAAAAAATAATAATTTTTTAATATCTTTATTAAAATGAAATACACGCTTTCATATCATTTTGATAAATTGGCAAAAACTTGAATATATGCGTTTAATATGTTATAATTAACATCAACTTAATAAATTTTATAAATCTGTCTTATTTTTCAATGGTTATCGGTTATATATTATGAAAGATAAAATATATCCGATGCCTTTGTTATATGATTGGAGTGTTAAGATGCTTTCTTTTTATCTTTCATTGGTTGAAACAGAAGAAGAACGTGACCTTGTCACGAGGCTCTTTAATCTATACGAACGTAAAATGTATGTAATCGCCTACGGTATTTTGAATAATAAGCAGGACGCGGAAGACGCTGTTTCAGAATCGTTTATCAAGCTTATAAATAATCTTGATAAAATATCAGATATTAATAGTTCCAAATGTAAAGGGTTTATTACCATAGTTGTAAAAAACACCGCCATTGATATTTACAATAAACGTAAAAAAGACATACATTCGGATATAGATGAAGCATACGATTTAAGCGGCGGTGATGTGGAGGAGGATTTCCTTAAAGGCTTTGACTGCGAATCAATACATAATGCAGTAAATATGCTCAAAGATGAATATAAACAGGCATTGACGTTAAAGTATTTCTATGATATGAAAATTGACGATATTGCAAAAATAATCGGAATAACTTATGACGGCACACTTAAAAGAATTAAGAGAGCTGAACAAAGTTTATATAAAACACTTTCGGAGATGAACTATGAACAATAATAATTTATATCAGGCGCTTGAAAAATACGTAGCCGATTCCGCTGTAATACTTGATAATACAGGTGATTCTGATGTGAGATTTTCGTGGCAGTACAAGCGGAAAAGGAAAGCTATGATTACGGCTTATCGAAAAACATCAGAGCGACCTGTCGGGTTTGACGAAAAATACCGAAAGGTTCGTTTCGGACAGAAAATACGATTTGCTGTTTTAGTAGCTGTTACAGCCTTGCTTATGACGGGAGCCGCAGTATACATCACGCACTATATAGGCGGCTTAATGGCTAAGCAATATGATGACCATTCAGACGGTTTTGCATTGGATTGGGAAAACGCACCGCGCACGCTTGAAAAATCATATCGTATCAATTACGATTTGAGTGATTATAATATGGAAATAATGTGCGATGATGAGTATCAGTACTGGGAGTATTATTCTAAAGATAATCAATATATAAACTTCACTTATTCTACCAAAGAGATGTTTCAGAATACAAGGTTAAATACAGAGGATTCCAAGGTAGAGAATATACAGCTTAATGGCTACGAAACATTATATTATGAGCAGCCAAACGGTTCAAAGTCTTTTATATGGGACAACGGAGAGTATATATTAGAATTTCACACGAATTCAGGTTATGACTTTGCAGTGAAAATAATATCAACTATAAAAGAAGTAGAATTTTGTTGATATTATTCAAAAAATATCGTAATTTTTGTTATTTTTGACTGTATTATTTCTTTTCCGCTTTCTGTTTATATTTATGAAAGAAGCGGAAAGGAGGGAAAGAAATGAAACGAATTATATCAATTTTTTAATTGGGATTATGTGCTTTTCATTTTTTGCTGTAGATGCATCTGCATACGAAGCAAATGAAAATGTGCCTGTTGTAGCTGATATAGGTTCTGCTGAAAAAACGTCTGCACTTGCCATTAGCTCATCAAAAGCAATATGCAAAAGCTCATATTATTGCAACAGCGAAACAGCTAAAACGATAAAGGCTGTACAAACGCTTGAAAAAAAGTCTGTTTTTGGTAATTTTACAAGCGTAAGCGGTGCAAGCTGGACAAAAACTGTAACAACGCAGAATTTATCCATGAACAACACAAAATCAAATCTTTCAAGCGGTACATATCGTTTGAAAACTGTATTTACCGTAACACTCAGCAACGGAACAAGTGAAACTGTTACGGTTTACAGTGCAGAAAAAACGGTAAACTAATGATTTGAAAATACAAAAGAGGAAAGGAATTTAAGATGAAAAAAATAATGATTTTTTTATTAGCACTTTGTTGCTTAACAGGGTGCAGTCAATCAACTCCTAATACACCTATATCAAATGATAATGTTAAACTTGAATCAACACCTTCAGATTTAACATTATCTGAAAATGAAAATTATCAACAGATCATAACTGCTAATCAAGAATGTATATATTCTGATGAAGATGTATATGTTGCAATACGCGAAAAACTAAGCGAACCAATAACTGTGTGCAACGTATGGTCTGAGGCAGTTGAGGAAGATATGCTTGTCGGAAGTGATTTAATCGCAAAGGTAACTGTCAACGACATAAAAGAAATAGAGATTAGCTATGAATTTATGGGCACAGAATGCTATTCATACAAAACTCTCGCAACTGTTTCTGTTGATAAAATTTACAATGATTCAACATATAAGGTGAGCAATAATTATAC
>CAZGRB010000248.1:0-3021 GCA_964527695.1 uncultured Ruminiclostridium sp. | reverse complement strand
TGATGTCAATTATTACTCCATTCTCAGAAGCGAATGGATGAAAGATAAGGAATGATTTAAATGCCTTTTTTACCTGTATCAAAAGCTGATATGGAAAAACAGGGAATAAAACAGCTTGATTTTATATGTGTGACGGGTGATGCCTACGTAGACCACCCGTCTTTTGGTATTGCAATAATTTCCCGTATGCTGGAGAGCTTTGGCTGTTCCGTGGGTATTATTGCTCAGCCCGTAACCGACAGCGACTTTATGAAGCTCGGTGCACCTAAATATTCTTTTATGGTTACAGGCGGTAATATCGACAGCATGGTTTCTAATTACACTGTTGCAGGCAAGAAGCGTTTCGACGATGCTTACAGCGCAGGCGGCAAGGGCGGCAGACGTCCTGACCGTGCTGTGACTGTCTACTGCCGTACTCTTAAAAGGCTGTTTCCTGATACAGAAATAGCAATAGGCGGTCTTGAAGCGTCTCTTCGTAGATTTGCTCATTATGACTACTGGGCAGATAAAGTTATGCCTTCCGTACTTATAGACAGTGGTGCTGACCTGCTTATGTACGGTATGGGTGAGGTTACAATCACTGAAATATATAACCGTTTTAAGGCAGGGGATAAACTCAGTGATATGAGAGATATTCGTGGCACTTGTTATCTTACCGAACCTGTAAACACACCTATCGGTGCTGTACAGTGTGACAGCTTTGAGGTTGTAAGCGAAAATAAAAAGGCTTATGCAAAATCCTGCCGTAAGCAGTATGATGAACAGGATGAGGTTTATGGAAGAACAATTGTCCAGCGTCACGGAAATAAAATGCTTGTACAGAATCCGCCTCAGAGAAGTCTTACGCAGTCTGAATTTGACCGAGCATATGAACTTCCGTATATGAGAGCGTATCATCCTATGTATGAAAAAGAAGGCGGCGTTCCGTCGATAGAAGAGGTTGAGTTTTCAATTATCCATAACAGAGGTTGTTACGGATTCTGTAATTTTTGTTCAATTGCTCTTCATCAAGGCAGAAGAATACAGACACGCAGTGAACAGTCTGTGCTTAATGAAGCAAGAGAGCTAACAGAAAAACCTGATTTCAAGGGATATATCCACGATATTGGCGGCCCTACCGCAAACTTCCGTGCACCTTCCTGCGAAAAGCAGCTGAAATCAGGTTTATGCAAGGGGAAAAAGTGTCTTGCACCTGAACCCTGTAAGAATTTAACTGTTGATCATTCGGAGTATCTTGAGTTGCTCAGAAAAATCAGGAGTTTAAAAAATGTAAAGAAAGTTTTTATACGTTCGGGTATCCGCTATGATTATCTGCTTGAGGATAAAAACGATTCTTTTATGAAGGAGCTTATAGAGCATCATGTAAGCGGTCAGCTTAAAGTCGCACCTGAACACGCAAGCGATAAAGTTCTTGATTATATGGGCAAGCCGCATATTGAGGCTTACGAAAGATTTGAAAAGAAATTCTACGAGCTTACAAAATCTGTCGGCAAGGAACAGTATCTTGTTCCGTATCTTATGTCGTCGCATCCGGGCTGTACATTGAATGATGCAGTTGATTTGGCTGTATTTCTTAAGAAGCACAATATACGTCCTGAGCAGGTACAAGATTTTTACCCCACTCCGGGGACAATCTCCACAGCAATGTTCTATACAGGACTTGACCCTTATACTTTGGAGCCTGTATATGTTCCGAGAAAGCCTGAGGAAAAACAGCTTCAGCGTGTTTTACTTCAGTATTTCAAAAAAGAGAACAAGGAAATGGTAATCAAGGCTCTTGCAATTGCCAGAAGGCGAGAACTTATAGGAAATGGACCAAATTGTCTTGTTACTCCTGCGGAGGAAAAAAATGAAAAGAAGTATTCGGAACGAAGGTATGACGGAAAACAAAAATCCATACGGCAAAGCAAAAGAGGAACTGATCAGGAAATCCGCAAAAACAAAGTCCAGACTAAAAAAAGAGGTAAATCAGGCAGTAAAAAAGATTTCAAGAAAAAGAAGTAGAAAAATCAAATATACAGCTATAATTGTTCTGGCAGCACTTTATGCAATATTCTCTCTTGTAATTACTTTAAATGAAAAATTCTTCAGATGTGAAGCAATTCCTGAGTGGCATGAGCTTTATGAAATGTCTGGCTTTTCATCTTCCGCTTATAAAGATGTTCACGGAGATGTTGCCGTCCATTTTATAGACGTTGGTCAAGGTGATTGTGCGTTAATTATTGCAGGAGATTATACAGTTCTCATCGATGCAGGAGAAGTCAGTGAAAAGTCAACAGTTATAACTTATCTCAGAAGTCTTGATATAAATCATATAGATATGGTTATTGCATCGCATCCTCATTCTGACCATATCGGCTCGCTCAGTGCCGTAATTGATGAATACGGGGCAGATATATTGCTTATGCCTGCTGTTACTGATGAAATGACTCCTGTAACATCTTCGTATGAGAATATGATTGAATCAGCGGAAAAAAGCGGAACAGATATACGTTCCGTCGTTGCTGGAGATGTATATACGCTTGCAGAAGGGTGTACGATAGAAATTATCGCCCCTGTCAATGATTATGATGACTATAACAATTATTCAATTGTATGCAGACTACGCTACGGAGAAACGGAATTTCTTTTCACGGGAGATATTGAAGAACTTGCCGAAAGAGACATTGTAAACGTTGGCAGTAATATTTCTGCCGACGTAATCAAAGTTGCACATCATGGCAGTAAAACGTCAAGCCTCAAGGTTTTTATGCAGAAGGTTGCCCCTGAATATGCGGTTATAAGTGTAGGAAGCCTGAATGATTACGGACACCCGCATACAGGAACTGTTGAGCTTCTTGAACTTCTTGACATCGAGATTTATCGGACTGATTTGAATGGCGACATAGTTATGTTTACGGATGGTAATGATATTACTGTTGTAACACAGAAGAACAGGGGTGAGAAAATTGACAATTCTTGACAGATTTGAGGGAAAATACGCCCTGATAGAAGTGACAGACGAAAATAATGTTATATCCG
>CAZGRB010000247.1:0-3041 GCA_964527695.1 uncultured Ruminiclostridium sp. | reverse complement strand
ATCATTGTCTGAACTTCGATAGGGAGATAGCCGTAGATTTCCTGAGCCTTCTGGAGCACAGGCATAAGTGCGCCCTTATCGCCGATATGATCTGCGATAGTAGCCTTAAGTGCTTTCTCCTGTTCCGCTGTACCTGCGAAAGGCACAACGCATTTCTTTAAAGCCATATCTAATCCTCCTTAAAAGATACGTTAAATCATTAACATTTTCATTATAACATAATACTTTAAAAAAATCTATACCATTGTGATAAATCTTTTAAAAAAAGATTGTAAAAAAAATAACGACTTTTTTGTGCAAAATATCAAAAAATCAAAAAAAATGTCGTTTTCAGTTTTTACATTTGACATTACATGACTTTTATGGTATTATTAATTAACTAAGAATTGTTAGCAACAACAAACAGAACTTGTGTAAAATCACAACTGCAACGAAAGAGGTTCTCCATTATGGACTGGTACAATAAAGCTTGTTTTTATCACATATACCCTCTCGGCTACTGCGGACAGCTTCAGCCCAATGATTATGTCAGCGAGCCTACAGGAAAAATCAAGGACGTAATAAAGCAGATTCCCAAAATCAAGGCAATGGGCTTCAACGCGATTTATTTCGGGCCTGTTTTCGAGTCCGTAAAACATGGTTATGACACTGTCGATTACAGGGTTATTGACCGCAGACTCGGTACAAATGCGGATTTCAAAGAAGTCTGCGACGCACTTCATGAAAACGGCATAAAGGTTGTTGTTGACGGCGTTTTCAACCATGTTGGCCGTGATTTCTGGGCGTTCAAGGACGTCCGCGAAAAGCGCTGGGACAGTCAGTACAAGGACTGGTTTCACCTCCGCGAGGGCAACTCCCACTACAACGACGGCTTCTACTACGAAGGCTGGGAAGGCTATTATGACCTTGTAAAGCTGAATCTTTACAATCCTGATGTAAAGAATCACCTTAAGGACTGCATTTCGGGCTGGATAAACGAGTTCGGTATTGACGGTCTCAGACTTGATGTTGCGTACTGCCTTGATGAAAATTTCCTGAAAGAATTACGCCGCCACTGCAAGGGTATCCGTGAGGATTTCTGGCTTATGGGCGAAACGCTTCACGGCGATTACAACAAATGGGCAAACCCCGAAATGCTGGACAGTGTTACAAACTACGAGTGTTATAAGGGTCTTTACTCAAGCTTCAACGATATGAATATGTTTGAGATTGCCTATTCAATCAACAGACAATTCGGCAGTGAAAGCTGGTGTATTTACAGAGGCAAGCACCTTTACTGCTTCCTTGACAATCATGACGTCAGCAGAATTGCGACAATTCTTAAAAATAAAGAGCATCTTAAGCCTGCCTATGCCCTGCTCTTCACAATGCCCGGTATTCCCTCGGTTTATTATGGCAGCGAATACGGCTTGGAAGCAGATAAGAAGGACGGTGATGACGGACTGAGAGTTCCGTATACCGAACAGGAAAACACAGAGCTTACAGATTTCATCTCAAAGCTTGCGAAATTCCACACAGAAAGCAAGGCTCTCTGCTGCGGCACATACCGTCAGTTACAGCTCCAGAATCATTTCTACGCTTTTGCAAGGGAATGTGACGGCGAAACCGTTGTGGCAATGATAAACGCAGGTGCAGATGTTACGTTCAACGTAAATATCGGAGGAATGTTCGAGGATATTCTCACGGGCGAAAAGTTCGACCTGTCGCAGGGCGTTCCTGTAAGCGCAAATAATGCGAGAGTGTTCAGAAGAATTTAACATAAAAATACTATACAGAAATGATTAATCCCGCAGTTGTAAAACTGCAGGATTAATCATTTTTTAATATCTTAGATTATGTCCGTATTTTTCAAAGTATTCCACAAGCCCCATCAGATTCTGTTCCTGTTCGTTTAAGTCGGTTCCGTAAACCTTTTTGGCCGCCTGAAATGTGAATTTCTGCTTTTTGCCGTTAATGATAAATTCAAGCTTGAAAACATACTGACCTACAATATTTTTCTTTACTTTAGCCGAAACAAGGTCATCAAATCCAAGGGCACCCATTCGTACAGGCGTACCTGTCAACATTGTAAATTCCGCAAACAGCAGTCGTCTGTAATCGGAAAGTGCCACGTAACAACAGTTCTGGTTGTTATATCGTGACGCCCAGAAGCTGGTGTTTTTCATTATACCGTATATGGGGTATTTGTAGGTTTCGCCCTGCACGCACGTTTTTTGCAGATATGCGTGCATGGTTGCGGTATTCCACTTGCTCATGATTAATTCCTCCTCAGTTTCATTTCTGCCCCTGCACCTTCAAAACCGTACTTTTCATACAAAGGTCTGCCCATATAGGTTGCTTCAAGTCCTATATCCGTCACTCCTCTGTGAACAGCTTCCTTAACAAGCGTATCAAGCACCTTAAATGCAATGCCTCTCCGTCTGTACTCGGGAGCGGTATACATATTCATAACGTATGCTTTCTTTCCTGTGGGATTACAACAGGTTGGCATTACGGTATAATAGCAGATACTTCCTGCGCCTACCACTTTATCGTTATCAAAGACAAGATATGATGTATGTGTTCCGTCAATAAGAGCGGTTTTATAATACTCATAAGTGCTGCTGTATACAGCTGACATATCAACGCAATCATCAAGCTTATTCACTGCACGAAGCACGGTAACTCTTACTTCGCTGAGCAAATCAATATCAGATATATCAGCTTTTCTGAATACAAAATTCATAATAAATTACCCGTAAACCTTCTTCGCAATATCTACCGTTTCCTTGGCGTCCTTAGCATAGAAATCTGCGCCGATTTTGTCTGCATAATCAGCGGTAAGCACTGCACCGCCCACAACTGTTTTACAATCAAGTTTATTTTCCTTTATAAGCTTTATTGTGTCTTCCATTGCACCGAGAGTTGTGGTCATAAGCGCACTAAGTCCCACAAGGCTCACCTTATGCTCACGTGCGGCTTCAACCACCGCTTCGGGGGCAACATCCTTACCTAAATCTATAACGGTATATCCGTAATTTTCAAGAAGTGTCTTTACAATA
>CAZGRB010000246.1:0-3043 GCA_964527695.1 uncultured Ruminiclostridium sp. | reverse complement strand
TACCGTGAAAGGATATTGATATATGAAAGCAACAGGAATTGTCAGAAGAATTGACAACCTCGGCAGAGTAGTTATACCTAAAGAAATAAGACGTACAATACGTATCCGCGAGGGCGACTCCTCACAGACAACATTGATACAGTCTGAAGCACTTGCTTTGTCGCTTATGGAGATAGCGGGGAAGAGTAATTGAATACATAAAGACTGCTCTCCGTATGGAGAGCAGTAATGTTGTATGCAATCTGTGTGTTACAAGTAGGTTCTATCCCTGCTGTCTCTGTTTTTTATAATCGGCAATAACCTGCATGAATTTCTTTCCGTATCGTGTGGCTTTCTTTTCGCCGACACCGGAAATTTTCATAAATTCATCAATGGTCACAGGTTGCTTAGCGCTCATTTCACGAAGAGCTGTATCAGGGAATACAACATAAGCGGGTACGCTTTGTGTGGCGGCGATCTTTTTACGTAATTCTTTAAGCAGCACGAAAAGCTCGGGGTTTTCCGCTGTTTGGGATACAGTTGTTTTTGATTTTTCAGTTTCGGATAATGTTACTTTCTTTGGCTGTTTCATAAGCAGTGTGCGTTTAGCTTTTATAAATTCATCGGCAAAATCGGTCAGATAAAGCGTATCGCCATCTGCTTCAATATATCCGTTTTCACGGAGATAATCTGTTATCTGCCATATTTCGTAAAGGTCGCTGTCATTCATTATTCCAAAAGTGGAAAGCGTTTTACAGTTTTCACTTTCAAAGCTGCCTTTTAGTGTTCCGCATACAAGTGTCTGGGTTGAGGTGATATTATTCTGTTTCATTCTGAAAATACAGGACAGGATTTTCTGTGCTTTAACAGTAATATCAAGGGTGTCGTAATTCTTGTTGCAGACACTGCAGTTGCCGCAGAAATCTGCAGAATGTTCACCGAAATAACGGAGTATGAATTCACGCAAACAGCGATCCGTTGTGCTGTAGAAGGTCATTCTTTTAAGACGCTCGTAGTCACGTTCCTTAATGATTTCAATTTCTTTTTCCGAAAGTTCGCTGTCCTCATGTCCGTGTTCGATAAGGAATCTATTGGTGCGCACATCAGACTTGCTGTAAAGAAGAATACATCTTGCAGGCGAACCGTCACGTCCTGCGCGCCCTGCCTCCTGATAATAGCTCTCAATATCCTTAGGCATATTGTAATGGATGACAAGTGAAACATCCGACTTATCAATGCCCATTCCGAAAGCGTTTGTGGCAACTATAACATTAACTCTGTCATAAATGAAATCCTCCTGTGCCGTGCGACGTTCCTCGTCAGAAAGCCCTGCATGGTATTCAGCAACCTTAAAACCTTTTTCACGGAGAAAATCATAAACATTGTCAGTATTTCTCCTGGTTGAACAGTATATTATTGCGTTGCAATTTTCAGACTGGCGGAGAATGTCAACGAGCGCATGATTCTTCTCAGAATCTTTCATCTGTTGCACCTCAAAATACAGGTTTGAACGGTCAAATCCTGTTGTAATTTTGAAAGGATTTTTAAGCTCCAGTATTTTTTCAATATCACTCTTTACTATATTTGTTGCAGTCGCGGTAAAAGCGGCAAGTACAGGACGATTTGGGAGTCCTTTCACAAACTCAATTATTTTAAGGTAGCTGGGACGGAAATCCTGTCCCCATTGAGATACGCAATGAGCTTCATCTATTGCAATAAATGGTATTTCAATGCTTTTGCAGAGTGAAATAAAACTTTCGGTTTCAAGTCTTTCGGGTGCTACATAAAGTATCCTGCATTCCCCCGAACGCACCATATCGATAGTCATATAATATTCGTTTCCTGCGAGGGAGCTGTTTATGTAAGCAGCAGGAACACCTGCCTGCCGTAGTGCCTCGACCTGATCCTTCATTAGGGATATAAGAGGAGAGATGACTATTGTTGTTCCGCTCATCATAAGTGCAGGAATCTGATAGCACATTGACTTACCTGCACCTGTAGGCATTACCCCGAGGCAGTCTCTGCCACTCATAATACTATCTATAATCTCGCCTTGTCCATAGCGGAATGAGGAGTGTCCGAAATATTTTTTCAGTATATCGTATCTTGTCATTTTTACCTCATAATCATATCAAATCTGTAATCTCTGTAGTCGTACATAAACATATTGTACTGGTGTTCGGTAAGCATGTTATCCTTGAAGTCATCACTGTTTACTATCTCATCCAATAAATCCCAGTCCAACGATTCAATTACCATAGGACTACGGATGTCTTCACTATCCTTTCCTCGATTGGAAGAAAGTTTGGAAATAACTATGTCTTCTAATGAAGCTGTGTATACATTTATCTTTTTTGTTGGTATATCAATTTTAATTTTTCTGTTATAAAAGTCATCTGAAAAACTGTTGAGGTAGGAGAATACGTTATCGTTTATATCATATTTTTCCATGAATGGCTTAAGCTCTTTTGAACATCTTATTGCATCGATATCAAAAGTTGCTCTTGATAGTTTGTTGATAAGGAGTAATGCACTTCCTCCAACAATTATAATTTCATAATAATTATCACCGTCAAAAATCAAGGATATTTCTTCATCAAGTTTTAAAAGCCTTTCAATTATATCATTTCTGATGTTATTATCCTTAAAAACTCCTGTTTCAATAATAGTATTATTCAATTTTTATTTTTATTATACTAATCTATATTCCATTTGTCAATATGCTTTATAAAAATATATCGGCGATATTAAAATAAGTAAAATTTTAATATTGAGTTAATAAGATAAAGTCTGACAAATTATGACAATTTTTTACTGTGATTCCTCACTGAACACATTGATACAATCGGAGGCTCTGGCTTTGTCGCTTATGGAGATAGCTGGGAAGGATGAAAACAATACAAGTAATACATAAACCATTTCTTGCCAAACAAATCGATGTAGTCGGACATAAAAAGATAAATCTTGTTAAGCAAGTTTTGTTAAAAATCACCTTTGACAACGGGAGCGAAAAACGGTATAATAATTATATGATGTGTAGCTTTTCAAGGCATAAGTCCAATCG
>CAZGRB010000245.1:0-3110 GCA_964527695.1 uncultured Ruminiclostridium sp. | reverse complement strand
TGAAAAAATCTTGATTTTTTGCGTAAAGCTGAGAACTGTTAAGGTATAAACTGAACCGCCATACATAAGTATGGCGGTTTGTTTTTTAAAATTACTCTGTTCTGAGGGCAACCACAGGGTCCTTCTTTGCTGCAACCTTTGACGGGAACAGACCTGCAATAAGCGTAAGCAGAACGCTGATTGCGATAAGGATAACGCCTGCCAGGGGAGGAAGCACCGAAAGTCCTGCAATGTCGGTGATATTTTCAATGATAATATTAATCGGAATATTGAGCAGAACAGTAACGCCGATACCGATAGCGCCCGATACAAGCCCCACGATAACAGTTTCAGCATTGAATACTCTGGAAATATCCTTCTTTGATGCGCCGATTGCACGGAGGATACCGATTTCCTTTGTGCGTTCGAGAACGGAAATATAGGTGATAATGCCGATCATAATAGATGATACAACCAGTGAAATTGCCACGAAAGCAATAAGGATATAGCTGATAGCGTTGATAATATCGGTTACGGAGGACATCAGCATACCTACCATATCGGTGTAGGTAATAACCTTGCTTTCCTCTCCGTTTTCTTCCATTCGTGTGTTGTAATCAGAGATAATCTGTGTGATATTTTCCTTTGCCTCAAAGTCAACGGGGTAAATAAGGATTGAAGACGGCTTTTCGAGGTCAATAACACCCAGATTTGTAATATTATCGTAGTAGGTAGAGGTGGAAACAACCGTAGCCTTAAGCACTGCATCGGTATAAAGCTTCAGCATTGCTTCACGTTCTTCTTCGGACATAGAAGAGAAGTAAGCAAGCTGTTCATCGGTAAGCTGGGATAAGTCCATACCGCCGATATCCATTGAAGACATATCAATTGTGCTCATATCAACGGTAGGTGTTGTTGCACCGTCGGTGGTAATGGTTGTTATATCCGCAGGAGCTTGAACCTTGAGCTCGCCGTTTACATATTTTGCAAAGTAAGCATCTCGTTCTTCGGACGACATAGCCGCATAAGCATCTCTTTCAGCTTCAGTCAGCATAGTTAACATAAGATATTCATCTTCTGTAATACTGATAGAGCCGATATAAAGAGGAGTGAGCTGTGAAAGGTAAATTGCCTGCTGTTCGGGTGTAAGTTCGGATAACATAGCAAGCTGCTGCGGATTTAAGGCTGAATAATCTTCTGCAGTTCCGAACGAAATATCGCTCTGTGATGCTGTCTGCATAGAAGCAATATAAGCCTGCTGCTCCTCAGGTGTCATCTGAGCCAGCATAGCCTGTTCTTCGGGAGTAAGGGAAGAAATATCAAATCCGCCCTGAGCCGCCATCTGCTCCTGCATAGCTTCCATCTGGGCCATAAGCTCTTCAGCTTCCTTCTGACGTTCCTCAGCTTCCTTTTCAGCCTTTTCAATAGCCTCGTCGCCTGCCTCGGTGCCGTCAAAGGGAAGACCTGTGAAAACGTCATAGTCCTGGTTTTCCTGCTGTTCCTTTACGATTTCGCTGTCATTTACACGGCTTGAAATATATTCCATAAGGCTCTTCTTGTAGCCGATAGTGCCGCTAATGGAAGAAGCGCTTTCTTCCTTCATACGGATAATGCCGACGATTTTCAGCTGTAAGCTTTCTTCAAGTACGTCTGCCATGAATTCGGCGTCATCACGCTTGTCAATCCATACGCCGTCTTCATTCTTTTCATAGAATGCAGTATTGTCAACAACCCTGAAGGTGAGGTCAAGGATTTCGTCATAGAAATAATCCCGTCCGCCTTCGATTTCTTCTACATCATCCTTTTTCTGCATCATATCACGGATAGCGTCACGCAGCTCGTCGATATCCTTCAGCCCGAGAGTGTAAAGGGTGTAGTCGGTGATTTCGTTGTACTTATCCACAATAAGCACTGCTTCATCGTAATTGTCGGGGATTTCACCTGCCACAAGCTCGTACTTTGCATTGAACATTTCCTCGCTTTCGGTAAGCTCCTGGAAAATGTTTGTAGTTCCCGAGGAAGACGACTTCATCAAGGAGGCAAGGTCCATCATTCCCGAAACAGCGCCGAAGCCTATTTCATCCATAACACTGCTGGGATTTACCTGCTTTATGTTTTCTGTATCGTCTGCGAAAACCTGTAAGGTGATGCCGTAGGAGTATTCAACATTTGTGGTATTTTCCTTTATTCCGCTTTCTTCGCTTTCAATGAATGCCTTGAAGCTTTTAAGGTCATTTACGTTTGTTTCCTGATACATCATTGTAAACATATCACCGAGACGATTGTTTGTATATATTCTGTCGTAGGTACGTTCCTTTGTTATATTGTTTACATGACTTGTCATTGACGAGGACATGAATGTGGTCATATCCGTTGTATTTGTTTCGATTGAGAGAGGGTAGGAGGACATTGTCTCCGTCTGGATGTCATTGATATATTGCTGTACGCCGTTAGAGAGCGAAAGAATCAGAGCAATGCCTATAATACCGATACTTCCTGCAAAGGCGGTAAGAATTGTACGTCCTTTTTTTGTCATAAGGTTATTAAGACTCAATGACAAAGCGGTAAAGAATGACATAGAGGTCTTTCGTACCTTTTCAGGGGCATTTTTAAGCTCCTCTTCATTGTTGTAAGGGTTGCTGTCGCTTACAACCTTACCGTCAACAAGACGTATTATTCTGTTTGAGTACTGCTCGGCAAGCTCAGGGTTATGTGTAACCATAATAATCAGCTTATCCTTGGATATTTCACGGAGAATATCCATAATCTGAATACTGGTTTCGCTGTCGAGAGCGCCTGTAGGCTCGTCGGCGAGAAGAATATCAGGGTCGTTGATAAGCGCACGTGCGATAGCAACTCTCTGCATCTGACCGCCTGACATCTGATTGGGCTTCTTTTTCAGCTGGTCGCCGAGACCGACTTTTTCAAGCACTTCAACTGCTCTGCGGTGTCTTTCAGCCTTTGAAACGCCTGAAAGTGTCAGCGCAAGCTCTACATTAGCAAGAACGGTCTGATGAGGGATAAGGTTATAGCTCTGGAATATGAAGCCGATTTTATGGTTTCGGTAGGTATCCCAGTCACGGTCCTTGTATTTCTTTGTGGAAACGCCGCCGATAATAAGGTCACCGCTG
>CAZGRB010000244.1:0-3134 GCA_964527695.1 uncultured Ruminiclostridium sp. | reverse complement strand
CGGTGATTATTGTAAAAATGTCGTCGGGGCTGTAGTGGTATTTCTTCCTTTTCTTTATTGCCATGCCAAGCTCATAGCAATCCTTTACCCTTGACAAGTCTGCAAGAGTACCGTTATAGGCGACCATTTCTCCAAAAGGCTGGCCGTTCAGATAAAATTCAGTAGTGAGTATGTAGATGTCGGGTTCGGGGACTACCATGAGGTGATTAAGGGTGAGCTGTCCGCCGCTGGGAAGAGTGTAGTTTTTCTGCATTTTAAACCTCCTGTTATTTGGTTTTTTCCTTGACAAAAAGTGGTGATTGTGGTATCCTTTAAATGTATTTGAACAATTAAAGGTTCGATATTTTGCAAAATTCGATTGTTGTAATTACATTATATAATACACGCATTATAAATTCAAGTCTAATATTACACAAAATATAATACACGCATTATATTTATTTTGTTAATTTTCCACAAACAAGTAAAATTGCGTTAGAAGATTTAATGGTTTCTGTTATATTTTGTTCGACTGAGGATTATTTTAAGAGGCTACATTTATGGAAAACAAACAGAGAAAATCAAGTGATGCTCAAATTAAAGCAAGTGATAAGTACAATAAAAAAACATATAAAAACATAGCTATAAGAGTAAAACCCGAAACTGCCGAAAAAATAAAAGGTTATGCGGATTTGAAAAAACATAGTGTAGCTTCATTTATTGTAAAAGCTTGTGATTATATTATTGATAATGATATAGATTTAAAGTAACATTAAAATTAAACACACCGAGGTCTGATACGCAGGTATCAGACCTCAATTTATATATAAAGGCAGCAAACATAGATTGACAAAATGAAAAAAGCACCCCTCTTCACAAGAAAAATATTTGCTTTAATTTTAAAAAAACACAAATTTTAATGCAACTGTTATTATTTTGAAAACAACTTCATTTTGCAGTTATAAAAAGTCAATTTTTGCATAACGAAGTCTTCATTAAATATGGCCGGTAAAACAAAAAATGTGCAGAACTATATAAGTGCAACGTATCCTGACGGTCATACAGAAACGCTCTTTACTCCCCTTGCTCCATACGAAACGCCCGAGGCATTGGATAAGATTTGCGAAGAGTAGAATCGTGTGATTGGAAACCTGGAGGTTGAACCTCTCATCGCAATTCCCGTTTTTATTCACGATTTCCTTTGCATACATCAATTCAATGACGGTAACGGCAGAATGAGCCGATTACTTACAACACTTCTTCTTTACAGAAAGCAAGTGCTTCAGACTGTGTCGATGTTGCGATAAAGAGGCTGACCTCGAGGTTGTCATTATTTGTCATCTCTCTGATGCTGAAATATTCTTTTTAAACAATCTTGAAAAAAGCAGTACTGCAACAATGACAGTAAGAATTTCCGCAATGGGAAATACAGTCCACATTGTCCAGTTTAAAGAACTGTCTGATTTCGCCATTTCAGCAAAAATCCACGCAAACGGGAACACAAATAAAAGCTGTCTGCATACCGAAACAATGAGGGATTCCATACCGCCGCCAAGAGCCTGAAATATTCCCTGAAAAGCAATGTTTGCACCTGCAAATACAAAGCATATTGAGATTATGTGCATTGCACTTACACAAAGGCTTTGTGTTTCTCCTGAAAGTCCGAAAACGCCTGCAAACGGAACAGCAAAAATTTCAAGCAATATAAAGCCTGCAAGCATTATAATACCTGTGTAAAGCTGGCCGTATTTCACGCAGTCAACTATGCGTTTTCTCTCTCCCATGCCGAAGCTGAAAGCCGTTATGGGCATAATTGCGTCACGCATACCAAATGCTGCAAACAGTAAAAACTGCTGTATCTTGTAATAAAGACCGTAGGCTGTAACCATAGCTTCGCTTATTCCTCCCAGAATAATGTTTAAGCCATAGGTCATCACAGAAATAAGTGCCTGTGATATAATTGCAGGAAGTCCGATTGAATAAATCTGACCGATGATTTTTGCGGAGGGTTTGAAATTGCAGAGCTTATTAGAAATGACCTTATTTACTTTCAGATGAAATGCAAGTGCAACAAGGAATGACACAATTTGTCCGATAACTGTCGCATAAGCAGCACCCTTTACGCCCATTTCGGGACAACCAAACCAGCCGTAAATCATAATCGGGTCCAGGATTATATTTGTCACTGCACCCAAAATCTGTGCAATAGTTGAGCAGACCGAATGACCTGTTGCCTGCAATAATTTTTCGCACACCGCAAACATTGACATACCAAAAGAAAATACACAACATATCCGCAGATAGTCAGTGCCCATTTCAGCAATAACAGGATTTTGTGTCTGCGAATTTATGTAGAATTCTGCACCGAATATTCCAAAAAGTAAAAACACAATGTAAATTACAACCCCTAAAAATACGGCATTCCCCGCCGCCTTGTCTGCACGTTTGCTATCACCTGCACCAAGACTTTTGGCGACAAGCACGTTTGCACCAACACCTGTTCCGATTCCGACGGCAACCATAAGTATCTGCAAAGGGAAAGCAAGTGTGAGAGCATTAAGAGCGTCCTCACCGCCGCTTGCCATATTGGACACAAAGGCACTGTCAACGATGTTGTAGACGGCCTGTAATACCATCGAAATTATCATGGGCATTCCCATAGAAAGCATAAGCTTTTTTATCGGCATCTCTGCCATTCTGTTGTTGTTCATAAGTAGTCTCCTTTTTATATAAAATAAAATGCGTGCAGCAATGGCGATGCTGGATTTATGCCATTGGCTACACGCATTTTTTAGTTAAGATAATCGCCCACGGGGCTTACGTTATACTGCTTGATAATTTTAATAATTACCGAGCCGTCGTCCTGAACTGTTTCTTCAACAATTTTGTGCTGGGTTCTGTTCTTTTCAAGAGTTTTCTTATAGTTTTCTACCTCAGCAAGAACTTGTCTTTTGTTAAATTCATTTGATATGCCGTCCTTGAGCATAAAATGAATTGTCTGACATATACAAGCCGATTTGATACGTTTCATCTGCTCACCTCCCTCAAGCGGTTACGGATTGCAAAATCATAACGCTGAAAATAAAAATGTGCAACTTTACGATTGGACTTATGCCTTGAAAAGCTACACATCATATAATTATTATACCGTTTTT
>CAZGRB010000243.1:0-3165 GCA_964527695.1 uncultured Ruminiclostridium sp. | reverse complement strand
AATAGCTGCTGATAGTGAATTCCTCCGAAACGCCGCACTTATGAAGAAGAATATCGGCAAAAGCATAAAGAAGCGAGGTTATACCCGTAGAGCAGAGAATACCGAAGGTCATACCAAGCCCTGAGCCACGGACAAGAATTGTCAGTGCGGTAACAAGTGACGCAAAGGAAAAATGCAGTAAATAATGAATACCGAACACCTTTGCAAAATCACTTACAGACTCAAATACAAGCTTGTCGCCCCAGCATATTTTACCCATAACTGCCGCCGAGAAAATGAATACGGCGAAAATAATCAATACCTGTACCGCCACCGCTGTCAGCTTTGATAACACAAGCATACCTCTGTTATTGAGCTGTCCCGCAATGTTTTTAATATAACCGTTTTTCTGTTCGCCGTTTACAAAAATAGGCGGGAAGATTGCACACAGAATTGCCAGCATATTGCCTGCAAAATTAGAGTTTATAAGGTCAGTAAAATCAATTTTATCTGCCCATTCGGATTTAGTATCCACAGAAATTCCAAATACTACATCTGCTTCCTCTGGCGGAATCTCGGAAACGCTCATGTCAGCCATATTCACAACCATATCATTCTGTGTTGTTGCGTCAAAATGCGTCATATACACGCTGAATAAAGACACGCACACAGTTACTGCAATCATTACCCAGAAGGACTTTATGCGGACAAGTCTGTGTAAATCCATTCTTATTAAATTAAGCATTGCCGTTTCCTCCTGTCAGATTAAGATAGTAGTCCTCAAGAGCTTCGTTTCTGACGGAAATACCGAGAGTTTTTATGCCGTTTTCCGCAAGCTTCATTGTTATATCGCCGCCGTCCTGTAAACGTTCAAAAATCTGGATAGTGTCGTTGTCCACAACCTTATATTCGTGAATATCCATCTTTTCAAGAACGGTACACGCCTTTGCCGTGTCGTTGGTTTTCAGTTCAATGCGCTCGCTGCACTTCTGCAAAAGCTCCTCTCTTGTAAGTTCTTGAACAAGAGCGCCGTTATGAATAATAGCATAATTTGTAGCAATTTTTGAAAGCTCCTCAAGAATGTGACTGGAGATAATAAAGGTGATACCCTGTTCCTTGTTGAGTTTTTCAATAGTCTCTCTTATTTCAACAATACCCTGCGGGTCAAGTCCGTTGATAGGTTCATCAAGAATGACTAAATCAGGCTCGCCTATGAGTGCAAGAGCAATTCCCAGTCTCTGTTTCATACCGAGAGAAAATTTACCTGCACGCTTTTTGCCTGTATCGGCAAGACCGACAGTTTCAAGTATCTTCGGAATTACCGTCTTGTCACGTACTCCCATGGCAATGCACTTTAATCTGAGATTTTCTGCCGCCGAAAGGTCAGGATAAATCCCGGGAGCCTCGATAAGTGTTCCTATACGGTGCATAACCTGTGCCTTTTCCTTGCCCTTGAAACCGAACAGAGTGAAATCACCTTTGTTTGGCGCTGCAAGTCCGCTTATCATTTTCAGGAGAGTTGTTTTACCTGCACCGTTTCGACCTATAAGTCCGTAAATATCGCCCTGACGGACATTTATGCTGATTTGGTCTGCGGCATTGTGCTTACCATAAGTTTTTGTAAGACCGCTTGTTGTCAATATGTAATCCATAAATTTCGTCCTTTCTGCTTTTCTTTACAACTATATAATACACTGTGCTTTCCAATAAATCGCAAAGAAAAGGTAAAGAAAGTTTCAAGATTTACTTTGAAAGTTTAAAACCGATGCCCCATACTGTTTCGATATATTCCTCGTCAGTAACCGCTTTCAGCTTTTTACGGATATTACTGATGTGCATATTTATGGTCTTATCCTCACCGATATAGATATCATCCCAGGCGTAGTCGTAAATATCCTGTTTTGTAAAGGCTCTGTTCGGATTTTCCATAAGCAGCTGAAGAATTTTATACTCGTGTTTCGTAAATGACAGAGTATTTCCACAGATTTCAGCGGACATTTCCTCTAAATTAAGTGTCAGACCTTTGTGAGTAAGCTGCTTTGCAGGCTTATTGTCAGAATTCCGTCTTAACTGAACACCCACTCTCGCCATAAGCTCTCCTATTTCAAAGGGCTTTGTTATATAATCCTCTGCACCAGTGTTAAGCAAATCAATCTTGCTGTCAAGGCTGTCCTTTGCGGAAAGCACAATAACAGGAATATTGAATTCATTCTTAAGCTGCGGAAGAAGCTCCTCGCCGTTTATTCCCGGGAGCATAAGGTCAAGTATAGCAAGAGAAAACGGTTCTGTTTTAGCATAAAGCAGTCCTTCCGTTCCCGAAAACGCCTGCTGACAGGAATAACCCTCCTTGGAAAGGGATTTGGCGATGAGGTTGTTTATATATGTATCATCTTCGATTATCAGAATTTTGGACATGCTGTCGCTCCTTTGTGAATAAATTATTCAAAAATATTATAGCATATTAAATTCCTGATTTCAATATATGGAAATCTGCAATACACAAAAATCCCGTATCCAACATAACCGTCGGATACGGGACTTATTAATGCCTTTAGGCAGTTGAGCAAAGCGAAACAGAAAACCACCCGCTATGCGGGTGGGTAACAAAAGTTATACTACAAAATAGTTCACCTTTCTGGTACAATAAGATTGTTCAGGTCTATTGTAAGAAAGGTGAGGTAAATATATGGCAAACCAAACAAACAGTTTAGCACATACCAAATGGATGTGTAAGTATCACATAGTGTTCATACCGAAGTACAGAAGAAAAGCGATATATGATGTGTACAGGCAAGATTTGCAAGAAATAATAAGAACACTGTGCAAATACAAGGGTGTGGAAATATTAGAAGGACATATGATGAGAGACCATGTACATCTATTATTAAGTATACCACCAAAAATGAGCGTGTCAAGCTTTATGGGATATTTAAAAGGAAAAAGTGCGCTGATGATATTTGACAAACATGCAAATTTAAAGTACAAGTATGGAAATCGACACTTCTGGGCAGAAGGGTATTATGTGTCAACAGTAGGCTTGAATGAGGCTACGATACGCAAATACATAGAAGACCAAGAAAAGCATGATATCGCACTTGACAAGTTGAGTGTGAAAGAGTACGAAGACCCTTTTAAGGGTAGCAAGTAATACGAACGCCCTTTAAGGGGCGGCAAAAGAGGCAAAGG
>CAZGRB010000242.1:0-3168 GCA_964527695.1 uncultured Ruminiclostridium sp. | reverse complement strand
CCTTGGGCGCATAGGTTTTTGCCAGTTCTTTCTTCATTTTAAAAGTCCTTTCTTTATGTTATTTTACAAATTCTTCAATATTCACAACGGTGAAGAAAAGATTGAATAAACTGTTGATTATAAGACAAATAATTATAGGAACGTTATAATAAAAATGCACTAATTTAACCGTTCGTTTGAGTTTAAGTTCGGAACCGTTTGGTTCAAAAGCTTTTCCGATATGGATTTTAAATCTCGGTACAAAGCTTAGAACACTCAGAAACAGATTCCATAATGTAAGCCCGAAAAATGCTTTACCGAAAAAAATCCACATAATAAGTGAATATAAAGGTATTAAAATTGCACAGATTATGTGTTGTTTTGTAGGAATTGTCGACGAAGAAAAAGCGAATGCCTTATTCAGGGATTTTATCTTTCTAATTTCAAATTCTGCCAGTTCTTCTTCAGTTGCGTTTTTCAGCAGCTTCCCGCACTCCTCGCATTCCCTCTGCCCGTTGGTGTAAATTACCTTGCATTCAGAGCAAATACGTTCATTCATTTTACTCTCAACCTTTCATAAAGCTCCTCATCGGGATTAACAAGAATGGTCTTATTATTTGTAAAGATAACCATACCCGGTTTAGCTCCGTTAGGCTTCTTTACAAAACGCACCTTTGTGTAATCCACGGGGATTTTCGTGCCGTTCCTTGCTTTTGAACAGTAAGCCGCAAGAGTAGCCGCTTCAACTATGGTGTTGTCGGGTATTTCCCTACCCTCCGAAACGATTATGGCGTGTGAGCCTGCAATATTCTGGGTATGCAGCCACATATCCTCGCCTCTTGCGGTTTTCAGGGTAAGCTTGTCGTTTTGATAGTTGTTTCTTCCCACCAGAATTTCAAAGCCGTCAGTGGAGCGGAATTTAAGGGGCGGCAGAGGCTTTTCGCTTTTGCGCTTGTCATCTTTCGACTGCCGCAGATAACCTGTTTCCTGTAATTCACGTTTAATCTCCGACAGCTCTGCGTCGCTGCCTGTGCCGCTGCCGATACGGCTTGCGGCGTCAAATACGCTGTCGATATAGATAAGCTCTTTTTCGCCCTGCTCAATAAGCTTTGACAGCATCTTTTCCGCTGTATCAAGCTTTCTGTATTCCGCATAGTATTTCTGGGCATTCTGTGATGGCGTAAGCCTTATATCCAGCTTAATGACTCGTTTTCCACCGTTTATAAAGTCATCAACTTCAATCTCGTTCATGCCTTTTTCCATACGGTAGATATTGGTGCTGAGTAAGTCACCGCAGACTCGGAAATCCTCTCTTTCCGCACATTCCGCAAGCTCCTGCTTCTGTGCTTCAAGCTTACGTGAAATGCGTTCATAGATATTGAGGATTGTTTTCATAAGGTCGCCTGAGCGCTGCTTGATTCTGTCTGCGTCTGCGCGGCTGCCGTAGAATTTGTCAAGAAGGGCATTGGGGCTGTCGAAATGGCTTTCCGTCATTTCCGAGCCGTACTGTGCAATGGGAACAAAGCAGAAATCCTTGGGCTTTCCATACTTATCCGTAACAACGGTACAACCGCTTCTGTCCAGCAGTGTATCACGGCTTTTTTTGATAAAGAACACAAGCTTATCCCACTGGTCATCGGTGAGGGTGTTCACGACTGCGTCAACATCTTTCGTGCAGCTGTATACACATTCTCTTGCGAAAATAGGGGAGATGCCCTCGAAAATCATGGGCAGAGCCTTTGCGATTCTCTGTTCGGAATATTCCGATAGTCTGACTCGGAAATCACCGAAATCATAATCAAGGAAATTTATTTTTGCCTCTCTGGGCGGCAATTCGTAAAGTATATTGGGTAAAATGCGTCTTACTGATGAAATATCATCGGTAATGCGCTTGACGCTGTCCACAACTCTCCAGCCGTCTGATTTCTCTGTAAGGAGAATGATATTGCTGTGCTTTCCCATTATCTCCGCCACAAGTCTGTTATGAACGATATCACCGATTTCATTGGTGCATTCAAAATCAAAGTTTATGATTCGTTCAAGCCCGTCCTGATGTATTGCGGTAAGCCGTCCTCCTGAAAGGAACTTTCTGAACAGCATACATAAAACGGGAGGCTGTTTGGGGTTTTCGGGAGTTGTGTCGGTCAGGTTGACTCTCGCACAGGCGGAGTTTGCTGAAAACAGTATTTTTTCCGCACCGCCGAATGTTCTTATAGTTACAATGATTTCTTCACGTGAAGGCTGGTGTATTTTATCGACTCGTCCGCCGATAAGCTTCCTGTCCAGCATTTCATTCATAGCTCCGTGAAGAAACGCACCGTCAAGTGACATAAAACTACCTCTGTGTGAATTTATTTATCAGATATACTGGCATATATCTTCGTTATTGATAGGAATGAAAACTTCCGCATCGGGGAATTTTTCCGTAAGCAGGTCGGAAATATGACCGCAGATTATTGTCTCCGTGTGATAATGACCTGCGTCAACTACTGTGATACCCGCATTCTTTGCGTCAACAAAGGCAGACCATTTCACATCGCCTGTAATGATTGCGTCAACGCCCTTTTCCATAGCGGTGTAAACCTCGCTGCTGCCTGCTCCTGAACAGACTGCAACGCTGTTGATTGTCTTTCCGCCGTCAACAAAACGAATGGAGGTGCAGTTGAAAGCGTCCTTAGCGGTTTCGGCAAGATACTTTGCGCTGATTCCGAATTCAAGGTTTGCAATCTTTCCGTATCCGATACCCTTGTCCTCATGGATTACGTGAAGCACCTCTGCGCCTTCGGGATTTCCGAAGCCCATAAGCTCAAACATAATGTCGGAAATTCCGCCCTTCGCCATATCAATGGGAGTATGTAAGCAGATAGCGGCAATATCGTTTCTCACAAGATTATATACAGGTGTATCTTTAAGTACGCAGCCCAGTTTTTCAAAAATGACAGGGTGATGCGACACGATAAGGTCAGTGCCCATTTTTATGCACTCGTCAACAATATCGCTTGTAATGTCAAGGCAGACGGCAATTTTTCCGACTTCCTTGTCCATGCTTCCTGTGAGAAGTCCCGAATTGTCAAACTTATCCTGAGTATTAAAGGGGGCAATGCTGTCTAAAAAGTTGTAAATATCACGTACTGTCATAATTATAATCCGCCTTTCTGCGAAAGGCACCAATCAGAGATGAAAAGCGCT
>CAZGRB010000241.1:0-3214 GCA_964527695.1 uncultured Ruminiclostridium sp. | reverse complement strand
TCCGAAAAATCAGATTGTACATTTTGTTTCAAGGCAGGTCTGATTAGTGTTGCATGCGCTAAAGTGGGTAAGGCTTTTGCTTTATAGTATTGCTTTTTCGGTATGTGTATAGTATAATATGCTTATTGATAAATAAGCATTTGGTGAGGTAATGACAGTGAAGATAATTGAAACAGAGAGAATGATAATAAGACCATTAACTATAGATGATGCAAAAGATGTATTTGAATGGGCTGGTGACCCTATTGTAAATATGTATATGCCATACCCTTTGCATAAAAATATTCATCAAACGGAAGAATGGATAAGCACTCTGGGAGATAAAAATGAATTTTGCTTTTGCTTAAGGAATACGGGAAAGGTAATAGGTTCAGGTTCTATAACATACAGGACGGAATATAAAGCTTATGAATTGGGTTACAACTTGAACAGAAAGTTTTGGGGTGAGGGATATGCAACTGAGGCTGCTAAAGCAATGGTTCAATGGGCATATAAAAGTCTTGGCGCTCGTGATTTTTTTGCACGCCATGCAAATGCAAATAAGGCATTCTATCTTTAACAGCGGTAGCTAAAGCTACAATAAACAGTACACCTATTACATAAAAAAGCAACTTTATAATTCCCAAAATACCGGATTTAGCCATCTGCAATAATGAAAAAGTCATATTATCCGTTTTTGCATATTCTTTTTTATATAGAAAAATGTTTTAATAATAACCAAAAAATTTATTATTTTTATCCATAACCTGGATAGTAATTTTTCGTTTCCTTTCATTTCTGTATATCCAATATTTTTATACCATTCTTCCTTATGCTTTGCTTGCTCTTTCTTCTCATCTCTTTCAGCTTTCTCTTTTGATATTTGCTGTGCTTTGACTATAGCATGTGCTAATTTTTCATAATCAATAGAACATTTATTACTCATAAAAACCTCCAAAATGTATTTATAGTATCAGTATATCACATTTTAAAACAGAGATAAAGTACATAAATAATAAAAATCGAAATAGTTTTTGGATTTCATTCCAAAAACTATTGATTTTTCTAAAGTTTTAGGGTATAATATAACAAACAGCAGGAGGTGTGGTATATGAAAATCGAAAGAAAAGAGTATCTTGATAAAATCATCGCCTTGAAAGATAAGCAGATTATAAAGGTTGTTACAGGTGTCCGTCGATGCGGTAAATCAACATTGCTGGAGCTGTTTCAGAAGTATCTGCGTAATAACGGTGTGGCTGATGAGCAGATTGTTGCTGTTAATCTTGAAGATTATGATTATGAAGAACTTTGCGAACCGAAAAAACTTCACACATATATAAAAGAACGCCTTGTAAAAGGCAAGATGACATACGTTTTTATTGATGAAGTTCAGCGTTGCAGAGAATTTCCGAAGGTTGTTGACAGCCTTTATATCAAGGATAATGTTGACCTTTATCTTACAGGTTCAAATGCAGAGCTTTTGTCAAGTGAGATTGCCACTCTGATTTCGGGAAGATATATTGAAATCTCTATGCTCCCATTATCCTTCAAGGAATTTGTGGAAGGTACAGGAAACAGCGATAATCTTTCGCAGAAATACCGTGAATACCTTGAAACAAGCTCATTCCCCTATGCAATAAATCTGAAAGAACAGCCCAAAGAAATCAAGAGCTATCTTGAAGGCTTATACAACACTATTGTTGTCAAGGATATTTCAAGCCGCAGAAAAATCAGTGACACTATGATGCTGGAGAGCGTAGTACGATTTGTTTTTGACAATATTGGCAGTCCTCTTTCAACAAAAAAAATTGCCGACACTATGACGTCGGCAGGAAGAAAGATTGATGTCAAGACGGTAGAAAAATATCTCTCTGCCTTAATGGAAAGCTTTATTGTTTATCAGGCTACACGCTACAATATCAAAGGCAAACAGCACCTTAAAACTCTTGAAAAATATTACGCTGTTGACATAGGCTTAAGATATATGCTCCTCGGTTCTCGCTCAACGGATGTGGGACATATTCTTGAGAATATCATTTACCTTGAGCTTATCAGACGCGGATATGAAGTTTATGTGGGCAAGGTTGACGAGCTTGAGGTTGATTTTGTTGCGGTTGAACAGAATAGAACGATTTACTATCAGGTCGCTGCAACAGTCCGTGACGAAAGCACCTTACAGCGTGAGCTTGCACCGCTACAGAAAATAAATGACCACTATCAGAAATTCATTTTAACTCTTGATGATGACCCAGAGGCAGACTATGAAGGTATCAGAAGAATAAATGCGCTGGAATGGCTTATGGGAAATATAAGCTGAAGAATAATTCCAATAAAGTAACGCTCCCATTAGGTTCCAATGCGAGAACGTGCAGGGCCAAGTCCTGCCGCACGTACCAAAGCGAAAGCACCGACTACTTTAGTCCGATAGTCATATAGAAGGTTTAAAGCCACTTTTGATATTATGTCAAAAGTGGCTTTGCGTTGCTTGTGTCATTGACTTTTGGTGTTGGCAGTGTTATAATTATTAACTGACCAATAAACTTGAATTTGTGAGTGTTTGAAATGAGTAAATTTGAAATAATAAAAAAGTATATTGACGAGTATGATTATTACGACTTACTCGCATGTCATGCGCCTAATAATGAATTTGATAGTTATTCGAGAAAGATTGCTGATGATATTACAAAAAACGATACCGTTGAAGATATTGCTATGCTGATAGCAAATACAATAGATAAAGCATTTGGTGAAAAAATAAATTCAGATAAATTTTTGGATATAGCGAAAAAAATCAAAAAGGCTTTGTATGAAGATTCTGAAAGTTGATACTTTCACTTGACAGATTCGCTATCTAATTAAATTCCAATTTGTAAACAAAAATATTTAAGCCGTACTTGTAAAAACAGTACGGCTTTTGCATATATTGCGGTTTGATTTATCAGAATTTCGCCGCCCATTGAGCAAGCTGAATAAGAATGGGCGTTAATTCCTTTGCCTTTTCGGTAGGCTCATATTCCACACGGATTGGCACCTCCAGAAACTCCGAACGGCGTACAAGTCCGTCAGCTTCAAGCTCCTGTAAGGATTTTGCAAGCATTGTGTTGGAAATACCGTTTATCTTTCGTTTCAGTTCATTATAACGGACAGTTCCGTCTGCACTCAACGAACACAGAATAGCGAGCTTCCACTTTCCGCCTATCATTTCCATAGCACGCTGAAGCGGACACGCCTATGT
>CAZGRB010000240.1:0-3239 GCA_964527695.1 uncultured Ruminiclostridium sp. | reverse complement strand
TATCCGCCCGAAAACGGAGGAAATTATCATGAAAAAAATATTATTGCTTTTAGCAACCTTGTCACTTATGCTGTCCCTTTGCTCCTGCGGAAACAACATTCCCGAAGAACCCAGTCTTTCCACTAACACAGGCACAAGTATGTTCAATCAGATTATGGAGACCGAGGACGGGTATTATTATAACGCTACCCTTTTCGGCGATTTATCCTTACGCTATTATGATAAAGCAACAAGCAGTTCCCTGTTTTTATGTGCAAAGCCTGAATGCACTCACGACGGTAATTCCTTCTGCACCGCTACAGGCGGAGGTTTTGACGGAATGTATACAGCTATGTACGGAGATTATATCTATATATCCGCAATCGACGCAGGCGAAGAAAGATCGGAATTCAAGCTGCTTCGTGCGTCTGTAGACGGTACGGAATTAACAGAGGTTTGCTCCTTTATGAATTACAATACCAAAGAAGAAGGCGGCATACTATTCGGAGATGACCAGCGTTCTATGGTAATACACAGAGGTTATGCCTTTGTACCGTATTTCATAGTTACCAATCGGGAAGACGGTGCAGGTGTGGCAGGTACGGCAGTAATAAATGTAGAAAACGGCAAATTCAAACTTCTGACAGAATATGACAGCTCTGTTACAAGAGGTCCTGAAGCCGTTACCGCTGACGGAGATTATTTCTACTACCTGATAAACAATAATGGAAATCTCACTGAAACTGAAATATGGCGGTATAACTTTATAACAAATGAAGAAGAACAGCTCACTTTAAGGGAAAGTCTTTACGACTATATTGGTGCTACCTTCAACACCACAGGCATCACCAATTATATGCCTATAGACGGTAAGATATGGTATATATGGCATGATTTTCATGGTACAAGAGCAGAAATGTTTATTTATAACTCCGAAGACGACACGACAATAAAGCCTGAACAATTCGTAGACAAATTATGCACACTTACAGAAGAATATGACGAAAACGGCGAGCTGCTTTCTATAAACTACAAGACCTTTGTTCAGCCTGTAATAAAATATGACGGTGAATATATGTATATTGCAGAAAAAGGATTTTTCGGATATGAATATGATTATTATTTATCTCCTATGAAGCTCCACATCTTCACCCTTGAGGGTGAAAGACTGGGCGGTTTCACCTATGAACGTGAGGGTTCGTGTCAGATAAATATCGTAAATAAAACCGTATATATTCAGACTACTGAGGGCGTGAAATACTGTGCGGTTGAGGATATAATAAACGATAATATTGAATGGAAAAAACTCTATAAATTTGAACAGGTTGAGGTGGAATAAATGAAGAAAAAACTATGCCTTCTGCTCAGCATTTTGATGCTTGCAGGCTGTAAAAACGAAAGCAAATACGAAGATTACGTTGGCGGAAACAATTCGGGCTTTGATAATCCCATAATGGAAACGGAAAGCGGATATTACGGCTGTGTTGACTCCTTCAGCCTGACACTTTGCTATTACGATAAGACTACGGAAAAGACCGTTTTCCTCTGCTCTAAGCCTGAGTGCGCCCACGACGGAAACGAATACTGCAACGCTACACGAAAAGGTCTTTCCTACTGCGGTAATATCTGCCTCAGCGGGGAATATATCTATTTCAGCGGACAGTACTATGACGAAAGCGACGGTATGCAGAAAAATTCCCTGTACCGTGCCAAGACCGACGGCACAGAGCTTACGGAAATCTGCAATTTCTATAAGCTGAAATGCGAGCAGGACGGTTTCCTCAGCAGATATCAGGGGTTTGCGTACCGGACAATGCTCATACACAGGAAATGGGCGGTTATACCCTTTGATGACGCAAGTATTGAGGGGTATTCTTATCCCTACTGCTGTAATACCGCTATAGTAAACATTGAAACAGGGGAGTATAAAATCCTGCCCCAGGTTGGCTTTGAGCTTGAGAAGGTTGATGACGGTGTGGGCGGTTTTTATGCAGACGGAGACTGGCTCTACTACACGGTGACAACTGATTTTATGTATGAAAACAAACAGCTTTACCGCTATAATTTTGTGACAGGAGAGTCGGAAAAAATTGACGCTCTGGGGAAAATCACAAGCTATATTATAACCGACGGAAAAATCTACTACACCACTCCGCCCACAAAGAAAGCGGTTTCAAAGCTGTGGACATATAGCCTTGAAAGCGGTGAAATCACAGACCTTTCGGCAGAGCTTAAGATAAACGGCACTGATTTTACAGACGCTGAAATCATGTACGGCGGAGATTATCTTATTCTGCGTGACAGTAGCTATACATCTCAGTCTACAGCCTTTTATGCATATTCCGAAAACGAGCACAGAATATTGTTTATGACCAAAGACGGCAAGGCATTAAAAGAAATAGATATGCACGATATTGTGCCAACCTACAAAGCCGAAGGAATAGACAGAGAAACTTTCAGCTATGAGCTTAAATACTGTAACAGCGTTCTTTATGCGGTGACAATGGTTGATTACGATGACCCAAGGCTTGCACCAGACGGCAGGTATAATAATCTTATCTTAAGCTGTTCTGTGGAGGATATTGTGGCAGGTGCAGGCGAATGGACAGAACCTTACGATTTCTTCGCCCTTGCGGATAAGCTGTCGTTTATATGGGAGTGGTAATATGCTTGAACTGAAAAACCTTACAAAAAAATACGGTGATAACACCGTACTGGATAATATATGCTTTACCTTTGAAAAGGGCGTTTACGGACTTCTCGGAGCAAACGGTGCAGGAAAATCCACACTTATGAACCTTATTACCGATAACATAAAGCGGACAGGCGGTGAGGTGCTTTATAACGGCACGGATATACTGAAAATGGGGGCAGGATTCCGCAAAAAGGTCGGGTATACGCCACAGCTTCAGGGTATGTATGAGGATTTTACAGCACGTGCATTTCTTCGCTATATCGGCTCTCTTAAAGGCATGAAAACGAGAGAAATAAAACTGCAGACCGAGGAGTTTTTAGAGGTAGTGGGACTTAAAAAAGCGGCACATAAACGGCTGGGCAGCTTTTCAGGCGGTATGAGGCAGAGGGTGCTGATTGCGGCGGCAATGCTGGATCGCCCTGAGATACTGATACTTGATGAGCCTACGGCGGGACTTGACCCTGAAGAACGCATAAGACTCAGAAACTACATAGCGGATATTGCAAGAGAGCGGACAGTTATTCTTGCAACCCATGTTGTAAGCGATATTGAATCAATCGCCCAC
>CAZGRB010000239.1:0-3261 GCA_964527695.1 uncultured Ruminiclostridium sp. | reverse complement strand
CCATTGCAAGCAACACTGAATAGAAAAGCTGTCCCCTTGCCGATACAACCGTTACAAGTCCGAAATCCGCAAAGTTGGGCTTGATATAGTAAACAAAGCCGTCAATTGCTCCCGGAATTGTAAGGGAATAAATTGCTACAAAAAGAGAAATCAGCACCAGCACAGGCATCATAACCTTGCTTACCTTTTCAATACCCTTTTCTACGCCCAGCATTACTATAACCGCAGTTATTATAATGAACAGCAGGAAAAAGATTACCGATTCACCTGTATTTGCGATAAAGGTTTCAAAGTATTTACCCTTGTCTGCCGCCGCTTCTGAACCTGCACCTGTAATATAAACAGTGATGTACTTCATCACCCAGCCGCCGATTACACAGTAGTAAGGGAAGATAATTGCAGGAACAATTGCCGCAAGAATACCTAAAGGACCGAATTTCTTATTGATTACGGTGTAAGCGCCTATAACGCTCTTTCCTGTCTTTCTTCCTATGGCAATTTCAGTAATCATCAGTGCAAAACCGAAGGTTACTGCCAGAATAAGATATACAAGTAAGAACATACCGCCGCCGTACTTTGCGGCAAGGTATGGGAAACGCCAGATGTTGCCAAGACCTACGGCTGAGCCTGCCGCCGCAAGTACAAAGCCAATTTTGGAGCTGAAGCTGCTTTTTTTAGATTCCATTTATGTCAAAATCCTTTCAGTTGATAATTCCGAGAATGAATACAAAAACTATAATTACGGGAAGAACCCATGTCATATAACCACGCATCCATTTCTGTACCTTGAGACCCTTGCCCTGATTTGCTTCGTCGGTAAAGTTATCCCAGCCCCACCCGCATTTTCGGGTACAGAACAGTACGAAAACAAGTGAGCCTAAGGGGAGAATGATATTGTTTACGATAAAGTCCTCTAAATCCATGACATTGCTGCCTTCGCCGAGAGGCTGAATTCCCTTGAGAACATTGAAGCCCAGCGCACAGGGCAGTGACAGAACAAACAGCAGAATGCCGTTTACAAGGCACGCCTTCTTTCTGCTCCAGCCTGTAAGGTCACGGGTACAGGCAACGATATTTTCAAATACCGCAAGCACTGTTGATAATGCCGCAAAGGACATGAACACGAAGAACAGGCTTCCCCACAGTCTGCCGAAAGGCATATTGTTGAAAATGTTGGGGAGAGTTATGAAAATCAGCTCAGGCCCGCTGTTTACATCAACGCCGTAGGCAAAGCAGGCAGGGAAAATTATAAGTCCCGAGGTGATTGCCACGAAAGTATCCAGAAGAGCAATGTTCACCGATTCGCCCATAAGGGAATGGTCCTTGCCGATATAGCTTCCGAAGATTGCCATTGAGCCGATACCGATACTTAGTGTAAAGAATGACTGATTCATTGCCGCAACGATGACATTGCCGATACCCTTGCCCTGAATTTTTGAAGCATCGGGAAGCAGATAGAAGCTCAGCCCCTCTGCACCGCCTTCGGTGAAGATACTGTTCACTGCAAGAATCACCATAATGACTATCAGCGCAGACATCATCACCTTTGTGATTTTTTCAAGTCCGCCCTGAAGACTGAAGGAGCAGACGAATGCACCTATGAAAATGACAACACCAAGGTAAATAACCATTGAAACAGGGTCGGCAAGCATACCGTCATAGTAGCTTTTTACCCCAGCAGTATCAAGTCCCGTGAAATCACCTGCAGCCGTGGATACAAAATAACGGAGCATCCAACCCGAAACAGTGGTGTAGAACATCATTAACAAGTAATTGCCCGCCATTCCTACGTAGCCGTGAATGTGCCATTTCTGTCCCGTCTTCTGTAACTGCTGGTACAGTCTTACGGGGCTTTTCTGTGCCGCACGGCCCACGGAAAATTCCATTGTCATAATCGGTACACCGAAAATAATCAGGAAAAACAGATATATCAGTACAAAAAGTCCACCGCCGTTTTCACCTGCAATATACGGAAACTTCCATACATTTCCGATTCCAATTGCACAGCCTGCGCTAAGCAGAATAAATCCGAGACGGCTTTTTAATTGCTCTCTTGCCATAAAAAATCCTTTCTCTTTTATAATAACACAACATTTCTATTATACGCATTTTTTGCGGTTATGTCAAGAAAAATTCATGTTTCACAGGATTTTTTCTGATGAAGAATTGAGAAGAAAGATTTCAAACCTTTTTGAAAAAAGGTTTGACCAAAAACTTTTGATTCTCGCTACGCTCGGCGGATACGTCATTCCCTTCAAATCCATCGCCGCAGGCGATACCGCAACCCGACGCAGCCGGATTTCACTAAAAAAGCTCTCCCATCGGAAGAGCTTTTTTGTATGTATTATTCTTCAGGCTGGATTACTTCAGCATCGGGAGCGTTCTTTACTACGCTTGCAATGCCGTTCTTGCAGCTGTCCTTGGCCTTGTAGCCTTCGGAAGCTAAAATAGGCTCGCCGTTCTTCGCCTTTAAGCGAAAACGGAATTCACCTGCGTTGTCTTTGTAGATTTCAAACTTGGGGTGCTTCTGTGCTTCGTAGCCCTCAACTGTCTGGTCTTCGATATTAGCAACGGGAGCATTCTTCTTGATGCTTTCAATGCTGTTTTCAGCACTCTTGAGGGAGCTGAAAACCTCGCCGCCGATACCGATTACTTCGCCGTTGCCTGCCTTAAGGCTTATTGTATAGCCTGTGTTTGTCTTCTTGATTGCAAATTTACCCATTGTTACCATTTCCTTTCTGAGAAATATTTTGGTAATCTTATTATATCAGCAAATTTGTCTATTGTCAACAATTTTCATCCTCTTTGAGCATTTTTTTTATTCACTTTCAAGGTTATGATTGCTCAGCTGAAAAACCTTGCGGAAACTTTTGGAATAATACGGCATAATATGTTAAAAAACTGTTGACAAAGGCATTTCTATGTGGTAAAATATTTTTCAGATAGAGGTGCGGTATTCATCAGTAACCCTGACGCCAACAGTTCAGCCTGTTGTCAGTGTGAAAGGGAATATTGCCGAAGATTGCGTATGCTGTAATGCGTAACTCTGGTTGTCCGCTTAACAGGCGTACAATTGTCATCATAAGATGGAGCGCTATCGTCAAATAAAACTATTTTTGTTTGATGACCGGCAGAATGTCGGTTTTTTTTATAGGCTGCACCGGAAAGTGCCGCCTGTTATACAACAAAAGAAAGGCTGGATTTTAAAAATGAAACAGTACAAAGTAGGTATTATCGGCGCAACAGGTATGGTAGGACAGC
>CAZGRB010000238.1:0-3286 GCA_964527695.1 uncultured Ruminiclostridium sp. | reverse complement strand
GCGCTACCTTGGGGTGGTAGAGGCCGTGGGTTCAAGTCCCGTCACTCAGACCATTTAAAAATCCCTGAAAACCGCTTAACCGAAAGGTTAAGCGGTTTTCTATTTATATGCAAAAATTGATTTTATTATATCAAAAACACTACTATAAATTAATTGCAGAATAACTCTTGTTTCTGAATTTCCTCTCTGTTCCGAACCACAAAAATAATCTCCATCGACAAGCAATGGAGATTATACAATTATATTATAGCCTGCAGTCAACGAGTTTTTCAATCTCGAAATTAAGTATCCACATTTTTACCATTTCAACTTTATCGGACAGAGTTTTATCAAAACGATACTCGTCGAGAAGCTTTGACATTTCATCAAGAACATCAACATCCATATTTTCTGCACCGCAGCGTATCTGAGAGAAAATTTCATAGATTTCATCCATGTACTCTTCCGAATTTTTCAATTCGGAATCAGAGGCTGCAATTTCGCCCAGCGGTTCATAGTAGCTGTTCCAGCGGTCGGAGAACACAGGATGCAACGCCCTGATTATATCCGTATTACGGTTACGCGCTGCCTTTTCAAGCTCCATAGCCATGCCCGCAAGCTGGACAATACCGATAAGCGCAGCAGAGCTTTTCATACTATGCACCTTTACCCGATAGCTGTCGCAGCCTTCATCGGAATCAATGCTTTCAAAATACGAGTCAAGCTCAATTATATCGGCTCTGAGCCTGGTACGGAACATCTTTGCCGTTTCAAGAATCAGGCTTTCATCCCTGAGATTCAGCCGTGCATAATTCCAGTCAATACCGTCAATAACAGGAAAATCACTTTCTTCAGCTTCGCAGGCTTCTGCTGTATCTTCCTCAGCAATATCTTCGCTGTATGTTTCGATAAGATTTTTGTCAAGCAATTCAAAAAGCGCTTTTTCAAGCCTTTCCGTATCAATCGGTTTTGAAAGGAAGCTGTTGAAACCAACGCTCAGGTACTGCTCCTTCGCACCTGATACCGCATTTGCCGTAAGAGCAACGACAGGAGTATTGTGACAGAGATTTTCCTTGCTCTTTCTGAGAATATTAAATGCCTCAACGCCATCCATTTCAGGCATCATATGGTCCATAAATATGACGTCATATTTTGTTTTTGCGGTTTTTACAAGTGCCTCAAGACCGCTTTCAGCTTCATCAATCCGGATTCTGGTCTTTTTCAGCAGATTTATAAATACCTTACGGTTGATTTCATTGTCGTCAACCACGAGAATCCTTGCAGAAGGAGCAACAAAGCTTGCCTTATACGACTGGGCTTCATCTGTTCTTAAAGAAAGATCAAGCTCGCCTATCGGCGCAGAGTCAACGACTTTCTGTTTCAATGTAAAGAAAAAGTCGGAGCCGATACCATATACACTGGTTACTTTAAGCTCGCTGCCTAAAAGTCTGAGAAGCGAAACGGTAATGTTAAGACCGAGACCTGTACCCTCAATAGTACGGTTGCGCACCTCTTCAAAGCGTGCAAAGGCATCAAAAAGTCTGTCTATATTTTCTTCCTTTATGCCGATACCCGTATCTCTCACCGAGAAATAAATCTCACCGTTGTTTTCATTTCTTACCTCAAGCGTGACGGTTCCTTCGTGAGTATACTTCACCGCATTAGTAAGAAGATTTGTAAGAATCTGTTTTATACGTACATCATCACCGTGCAGAACGGACGGCAATGTTTCATCGGCAATTATTTCAAGCTCAAGCTTTTTTGCTTCGGCACGGAATCTGATAAGATTATAGATATCGTTAATAAGTGAGTCAATCCTGTAATCCGTTTCAACAAGGCTTACTTTTCCTTCCTCAATCTTTGTAATATCAAGTATGTCGTTTACAAGGCTCAGAAGCGACTCTGCGGCAGTTCTGGATTCATTGGCGTATCCGATAATTTCCTTATCCCTGCTCTCACGGAGAATCATCTCATTCATACCCATAATCGAGTTTATAGGAGTTCTTATTTCGTGGGACATATTGGCAAGAAAACGTGATTTTGTACGGGTAGCTTCCTGTGCGTCATCACATTTCGCTTCAACTACCCTCAGCAGGTCGTCAAGACTTCTTTCCTGCTCCGCCATTTTTCTGTACTGAAAGGTAATGATATTTGTCATACTGATAATTACCCAGTTGGCTACAATAAGCACTATACCGCCAAAGGCGAATTCAATCACAGACTGATTGGAGCCTGTATATACACCGACAAATACACCTACCACAAGCAGTGCAATCAATGAAAGATACAGCTGGAACCGTGAAAACTTATAATCAAGAAAAATAAAGCCTACAATACAGCTGAAAATCATGGAATAAATAAAAACCTGTGCAGAATTATATATGGCAGAAGCAAAACCGCTTATAAATACAAAGCATATACTCTGAAAAATCTTGTGAGCTTTTTCGCTCATGGGATTTTTCTTTTTTCCACGCCACAGAATAGCAACGGAAATAACTGCAAAGGCGATGAAAGCTCCGAGATAAGCATAGCTTAAACTGTCAAAAATGAAACCAATTAGAATAATTACAACAAATTCTATTATGTAAAAGGCGAGATTACATCTGTAACCTGTTATAAAATTGGATTTCACTCAACCTTCACCCCCTTGGGTACAACAAACCTGAGTCCTTTATGGATAATCTGTGCTTCACATTCGGTAACACCGTTAATTATATCACCGTCCTGATTTATCGAAAAAGGTGAACCGTCAAGGCGTCTGAATTTTATGCTGTCACAATGTCCACAGGACATAAGCTTCGGATACTTTTCGTATTTCCGCCCTGTAAGTGCAAGCATTACCTCAAGAAGCCCGAAGCCGCGCTTATTACCCACAAGGCTGTAAATAGCCTTTCCGTCATTTACGCAGGTGTGCTTACCGAAATAAAGGGAACCTCCGAAAATACAGCCGTTTCCTATAAAAATTTCCGCAAACTTACCCTTTAACTGTTCACCGTTAAGAAAAATCTCATATTCTTCTGTTTTTGAGACAAATATGGAATAAACTGTTGCTGCACTGTACGGCATATCGCTGGCTAAAAAACGCAGAATACGGAAATCCTCCATCTTTCTCAGGCAGTTGCTGTCAAGACCCGTAGAAAGCGTATTAAGCGAAACTCCATGATTTGTCCTTATGTAATCAATATCAATAACGTCGCCGTTTACCAGTTCTTCGACCTGTCCGAAACGGGACATATTGTCACCAAACATTTTGAGAAAATCATTTGTAAGCCCACAAGGAAAAAACGCTATCTCGACTTTCGACAGG
>CAZGRB010000237.1:0-3292 GCA_964527695.1 uncultured Ruminiclostridium sp. | reverse complement strand
AAAATGAAACAGTACAAAGTAGGTATTATCGGCGCAACAGGTATGGTAGGACAGCGTTTTGCGGTTCTCCTTGAAAACCACCCCTGGTTCAAGGTTACAACTTTAGCAGCTTCCCCCCGTTCCGCAGGAAAGAAATATAAGGACGCAGTAAAGAAATGGCTTATCGAAGAAAAGCCCATGCCTGAGTCAATGGCTGACATCGTTGTTATGGACGCTACAGCTGATATTGAGAAGATTGCTTCCGAGGTTGACTTCGTATTCTGCGCAGTTGACATGAAGAAGGACGAAATCAAGGCTCTTGAAGAAGCTTACGCAAAGCACGAATGCCCCGTTATGTCCAACAACTCCGCTCACCGCTTCACAGATGACGTTCCTATGATTATCCCTGAAATCAACGACGAGCACATGGCTATCGTTGAAGACCAGAAGAAGCGTCTCGGCACAAAGAGAGGCTTTATCTCCGTTAAGTCCAACTGCTCTATCCAGAGCTATGTTCCCGCACTTTCTCCCTTAAGAAAGTTCGGTATCAAGAATGTTCTCGCTTGCACTTATCAGGCAATTTCAGGCGCAGGCAAGACTTTTGAAACATGGCCTGAAATGGTAGACAACCTTATCCCCTTCATCGGCGGCGAAGAAGAAAAGTCCGAACAGGAACCCTTAAAGGTATGGGGTGAAATCAAGGACGGCAAGATTGTAAAGGCTGAAAGCCCCTCTATCACAACACAGTGCTTACGTGTTCCCGTTTCCAACGGTCACTTTGCAGCTGTATTCGTAAAGTTTGAAAACAAGCCCTCCAAGGAAGAAATCCTCGACATCTGGAAGCAGTTCAAGGGCGTTCCTCAGGAACTTGACCTTCCCTCTGCTCCCAAGCAGTTCTTAAACTACTTTGAAGAAGACAACTTCCCCCAGGCTAAGGTTCACAGAAACTTAGAAAACGGTATGGCAGTTTCTATCGGCCGTTTAAGAGAAGATACACAGTATGACTACAAGTTCGTATGCCTCTCCCACAACACATTAAGAGGTGCTGCAGGCGGTGCTGTTCTTATGGCTGAACTCTACGCTGCAAAGGGCTACTTTGACTGATGGAAACCGAAATTCTCCGCAATACCGCCGCAGAAAGTGAAACCGCATATATGCTCACACGTGAGCTGATGGCTCACCACAACGCCCTTGATATTTTCACAACTACAAGGGAACGTTTAGCAGAGCTTATCGACAGCGGTATGCTCATGAGCTTCACTCTTTACTGCGACGGTAAAGAAGCAGGAATCATGAATTTCTTTTTTAAGCTCACAACCTTTACAGGCAGAAAAATCCTCTACATTGAGGATTTGTACGTCCGTGAGGAATACCGCGGCAAGGGTCTTGGCAAGTTACTGCTGAACAAGGCAAAGGAAATTGCCAGGGAAACCGACTGCGAGCAGATTGAGCTTAAATGTGCCCACTGGAACAAGGCTTCCGCAGAGTTCTACAAGGCGCAGAAAATGAAGAACGAAAACGAGTGGATAACTTTCACTCTTGACAAAACCCTATTCTGATACGAAAGGTGTGAATTACTATGAAGAACACTATTTTTACAGGTGCAGCTGTTGCTATCGTTACTCCTATGAACGCTGACGGAAGCATCAACTACGATGTTTTCGGCGACATTATCGAGGAACAGATTGCAGGCGGCACTGACGCTATCGTTGTATGCGGTACAACAGGTGAAGCTTCCACAATGACCGATGAGGAGCATATCGAAGCTATCCGCTTTACAGTTGAAAAGGTTGCAAAGAGAGTTCCCGTTATCGCAGGTACAGGAAGCAATGACACAGGCTACGCAATCGAGCTTTCAAAGCAGGCTGAGGCTGTGGGTGCTGACGCTCTCTTACAGGTTACACCTTACTACAACAAGACTTCCCAGCGTGGACTTGTGGCTCATTTCACAGCTATCGCTGACGCGGTAAATATCCCGATTATTCTTTACAATGTTCCTTCCAGAACAGGTATGACCATTTCGGTTGATACATACGTGGAGCTTGCAAAGCACCCCAACATCGTTGCTACCAAGGAAGCAAGCGGCAACTTCTCCCTTATTGCTGAAATCGCTGCTAAGACTGACCTTGACATCTATTCAGGCAACGATGACCAGGTTCTCGGCGTTCTCGCATTCGGCGGCAAGGGCGTTATCTCCGTTTCTTCCAACGTTATCCCCAAGGAAAAGCACGATATGGTTATGCTTTACATGAACGGCGAACGTGAAAAGGCTCTCGAACTACAGAACAAGTACCTTGATATGGAAAACGCAATGTTTATTGACGTGAACCCCATTCCCGTAAAGGAAGCTATGAACCTTATGGGCAAGGACGTGGGCGAATGCAGACTTCCCCTTGTAAAGATGGAAGCTGCTAAGATTGAAAAGCTCCGTGCTGAACTTGCAAAGGTTGGTCTGGTTTAAACTGAAAAGGACGTAAAAAATGGTTAAAATTGCTATAACAGGTGCAAACGGAAAAATGGGCAGGGTTATCGCAAACCTCGTGGCTCAGCGTGATGACTGTCAGGTTGTTGCAGGCATTGACCTGAACGATGCCCAGAACGGACAGTTCCCTATTGTGAAATATCCTGCAGAGCTTGCCGAAAAGCCCGATGTAATCATCGACTTTTCCCATCCCTCTGCTCTTCCCGACCTGCTTTCCTACTGCACTATCAATAATGTTCCGCTGGTTGCGGCTACTACAGGCTACACTGCTGACGAGATTGCTACAATCAAGAAGACAGCTGAGCAGATTCCGATTTTCTTCACTTTCAATATGTCGCTGGGTATCAACCTGCTGGTTGAGCTTGGAAAGCGTGCCGTGAATGTTCTCGGCGGACAGTACGACATTGAAATTGTTGAGAAGCACCACAACCAGAAGAAGGACGCTCCATCAGGTACGGCAATCATGATTGCCGAAGCGCTGAACGGGGAGCTTGACAACAAGATGAAGTACGTTTACGACAGGCACAATGTCCGCAAGGCACGTGAAGCCAACGAAATCGGTATGCACGCTATCCGCGGCGGCACTATCGTAGGCGAACACGACATCATTTTTGCAGGGCATGACGAGGTTATCACCCTGTCACACTCCGCAGGCTCCAAGGAAGTATTCGCAAACGGCTCTATCAACGCCGCAATCTTCCTGTCAGACAAGGATAGCGGTCTTTACGATATGTCGGATTTACTTCAGAATTCTTAAATCACAGGAATAATAAAGCCACACAGCTTTTGCTGTGTGGCTATTATTTTACCTTACGAGGTGTTTTTATGACT
>CAZGRB010000236.1:0-3316 GCA_964527695.1 uncultured Ruminiclostridium sp. | reverse complement strand
CCATGGCAGCGGAATGAGTCATACCGGAGCAGCCGATTGTTTCAACGAGATCTTCCTGGATAATACCTTCCTTAACGTGTAAGGTAAGCTTACAGGTGCCCTGCTGAGGTGCGCACCAGCCGATACCGTGTGTAAAGCCGGAAATGTCCTTGACATCCTTGGCCTTTACCCACTTTGCTTCTTCCGGGATGGGAGCAGCGCCATGAGCAACGCCCTGCTTTACGGGGCACATTGTTTCAACTTCATGTGAATAAATCATAGTAGTTACTAACTCCTTTCAGAATTTTGCATCAAGGCTTGTCCTTACGTAAATCATAAGCCCTGAACACACATATATATTATATATCAAAAGCAAAACTTTTGCAATAGGTTTTGTAAATTTTTTAACATTCCCCGAAGAAAGACGGTTTTTATGACTTTTACGGACGTGTCATTGCCGAAAATATTGAAAATTACTTGACAATCGGTAATTATTATAGTATTATTTAAGTATATATGTGACTTACGGGGGTAAAGATTTGTATTTCGGAAGTGTAAAGTTTTTTAAGCATCTGATTATAACCATACTTATACTGGCAATTCTTATACCTACAGGATTTTGTATTTATTTAGGCTTACAAAACTCGCAGAAATCGGAAAGAATTACTGAACTTGAGTCGCAGATGAGTGAATTCAGACTGGAAAACAGCGCCGCCTTCGACACCCCTGAGGCTTTATTTGAGCTTTATAAGGCCGTGGAGGACAAGGAAGCGTTCCTGAAGCTTATAAGTCAGTATGACAGCGAGCTTTATGCGGAATTTGTAAAGTCTCTTCCCACCATGAACGAGGGAATTGTAGCTGACGTACAGACGACAACCGCTGCTTCTGCGGAAATCCCTCAGGAAAGCAGCACTGCGACAGTTTCGGCTGACACAACTACCGCAGCGTCAACCACGGTGCCCCAGACTACAACCCCTGTATTTACTACCACAGGTTCAAACGGACAGGCAGACAGCAGTCAGTATGCTCATATCTATCCCGAGCTTTACTGCACGGCAACAGCGGGTGTTACATACGATGACGACAAGGATTATGTGTATCTGACCTTTGACGACGGCCCGTCAAAGTACACGGACAGCATACTTTATTACCTTGACAGATATAACCTTAAGGCGACATTCTTCGTTGTTCCCGACGGAAGCGAGGAATGTGCAAGACGGATGAAGAAGATTGTTGACGCAGGTCACACTATCGGCGTTCATTCCGCAACCCATGATTACAATCAGATTTACGCAGATGTTGAAGCATTCCTTACGGATTTCAAGATTTGCTATGACAGAATATACGAAGCCACAGGGGTGAAAGTTTCACTCTTCCGTTTCCCCGGCGGCAGTATCAACGATTTCAACGAAGACACAAGAGACGAGATTATTGCGGAAATGACAAGGCGGGGCTTTGTCTATTTCGACTGGAATGTGGACAGCAATGACGCAGGAGGCGCCGACTGGACAGAAATGTATGTAGGCGTCCTTGACCAGATTGCCGCCGCAAACCGTGCGGTTGTTCTTATGCACGACCGTGACGACAGGCTCAATACAGTACTCGTTCTGGAAGATATAATAAAGGCACTCCTCGAAGATACGAGGGGCTATAAGCTTGACAGGCTCACGGAGAACACGAAGCCCGTTCAGTTTTAGGAAGGATAGGTAAAAGAAATGGGAATCAAAGAAAATTTCTCGCAGGCGGTAAGAGAGCTTACAGGCGGCGGCACAAAGGACGAAAGAAGAAGCGACAAGTCCACCGTTGACGGAATGAGAAACGCCGTAGCTGCCGAGGATACATCTGAATTCATGGCTGTAACTGACAATATGGTTGAAGCTCAGAACAGCAGCAATGCCGTTGATGATTTTGAAGAAATCGAAAGACGTGCGGCACGTGCGGCTGAGAACTACAACCGTCAGCAGGATGCTTTTGCTCAGGGTGAATATCCCGAAAAGAATCCTTTTGACGCAGCTTTTGAAAGAGCAAACGCGGCGGCACAGGCTGATAACAGACCTCGTCCCCAGATGTTCGGAGCTGAGCAGACTACTCAGGAGCCTGAAACCGTTGAACAGCTTTATGCGCAGCAGCAGGCGACTCAGCAGGCACAACAGCAGACTCCTTTATATACCCCTCCTCAGCAGAACACACAGGCTCCCCCTCCCGTTCCGCCCCAGCCTCCCGTTTATGGCGGATATCAGCAGCCTGAGCCTGCTCCTTATTCTGCCCCCTCTTATTATCAGCAGGCTGATGACAACGAAACAACAGTTATTTCCAGAAATACAGTAATCGACGGTAACGTGCGTTCTTTCGCCAATATGAGCATTGACGGCAACATCAAGGGCAACGTTGAAACCACAAAGGACATTGACCTCAACGGTAAGATTGTGGGCAATATCGCCTGCAACAACGCAAGTCTCCGCACCTCCCAGATTCAGGGCAACATCCAGATGAAGGGCAATGCGTTCATGGAGCGTGACACCCTTCTTATCGGTGACCTTACCTCTACATATGCCAACGTAAACGGCAAAATCAAGGGCAATCTCGCTATCACAGGCAAGGCAGAGCTTAAGAGCGACGCAGTTGTTTTCGGTGATATCAGCGCTTCCACAATTACAGTAAACGACGGCGCAATCATTCAGGGTTATGTAAGCACAACATTCCTCAACAAGGAAGAAAGCAAGAGCATTTTCCCTGACGCAATCACTATAGGAGATTAATGATGAAAAACGAATGATGAAAGATTAAGGTATCGCCTGCGGCGATAAATTTGAAATATGTCGGCAGAGCCGACACCTTAATCATTAACTATTCATCATTCATTATTCATTTATATATGTGTATATATCGCTTTGGCGTTATATAACCAGAGCTGCTTTTCTAGCTCGGTCAGTCACAATGTAAAGAAAGCGCCTCTGATGTTTCTAGGACCGGGGCCCGGTTTAAAAAGACATCTGAAAGGGCTGTGCTTATGGGCTCCCTGAAGCGTATGCCGATTGCAACAGCGTACGGGGTTCAGTTGAACGAGGGAATAAGCGTGGATTTCATACGGGGCGTTACCCATTACAAGCCGTGCTAATACGGGTAAAAAGAAGAAGCAACAGGCTCTCTCACTATTCAGAGTGAGAGAGCCTGCTTTTTTATGAATGATGAAAAATGAATAATGAAAAGTTAAGGTGTCGCCTTCGGTGATGGATTTAAACAGATAATCTAAGAAAACAAGCCTTTTCCATCGCCAGAGCATACCCGACTGATTCATGCGGACTCTGATAGATCAAAATAAAAGTGACAGTTACAT
>CAZGRB010000235.1:0-3335 GCA_964527695.1 uncultured Ruminiclostridium sp. | reverse complement strand
GGTCTTTTTCAGCCTTTCTGTAAGCTGTTCGTACTGTGCAGCGGCAAGCTTGTATCTGTGATTCTTGAAATCAACCTCGCTGGGGCGGATATCTCCCTCGTAAAATTCTCTGATTATACTCATAGTTTCTCCTTGACGTTATTTTGTGAATATGATATAATTAAGTATTAGGATAAAGCTGAGCATTGCTCAGCTTTTGGTGTTTATTTGATTATATCACGTTTACGTGTATATTTCAAGGTGAATAATTAACAAATAATATAATGTTTACGTGTATATTTTATACAAATTTAACTGTGAGGTGCAATTATGCCTATGACAGATGCTCAGAGAAGAGCAAATCGCAAATATGACAAAGCACATTATAAAACCATAGCCTGCAAATGCAAACTTGATGATTATGAGGCATACAAAATGTATGCCGCAAAACAAGAAATTGAATCAATGAGCAATTTGCTTAATAAATGTGTAAAATACTGCATCGAAAACAACATAGACCTGAAAAACGAATAACTGTAGGTGTGACCGCCTTGACGTTATTTTGTGAATATGATATAATTAAATATTAGGATAAAGCTGAGCGCTGCTCAGCTTTTGGTGTTTATTGCATTATAACATAGTACACGGTTATAAGTCAATTTGCATATTTAACAAAAAATCACATAGTACTATGTGATTTTTGCACATTATTTTCAGAGGTGATTGAATGAGTGTGTCAAAAGCGCATATGAAAGCCAGCAACAAATACAATAAAGCTAATTACAAACAGCTTAAAGCAAATATAAAGCCTGAGGATTATAAAATTATTGATGATTTCTGCAAAAATAACGATATAAGCAAAGCTTCAATGATTGTTAATTCTGTAAAATATTGCATAGAAAACAATATCTATTTCAAAAAAGAGGAATAACTGTAGGGTAGGGCAAAATTCTTTTCCGCTATCGACGAACGGAACACGGATGTGTTCCCGAGGAGGCCGCGGAAAAGTGCCCTTTTTTGTTACTTTTTTGGGCACGCAAAAAAGTAAATACACCGCCGAAAGGCGGAATCCTCAATCCTTAATCCTTCATCAAAAAACAGGACGTGTTTCACACGTCCTGTTTTTTTCCGTATACAACTCTGCCTATCCCCTGTAAATCAGGGATAATCCCAGCGGTGAAGCCTGCTTCTTCCATAAGCTCTTTTACCTGCGCTCCCTGCCTGTCGCCTACCTCAACGGCGAAAATGCCGCCATTCTTCAGCCTCGGCTTCCACAGCGAAAACAGCTGTCGGTAAAAATCCATCCCGTCCTCGCCGCCATACAATGCGGTTTCAGGCTCGCGGCGCACCTCCCGCTGGAGATTTTCCATCTCCTCCCCTGTAAGATACGGAGGATTTGAAAAAATTGCGTCAAAAACTATTCCTTCAAAATGTGAATTGTCCAGAGCGTCGCCCTTAACCGCCGTAACATCGGCTTTGTTATGGGCGATATTCTTTTCCAGATACGAATAAGCCTTGTCGTAAAGCTCCACGGCGTATGCCTTGCAGCCCGTTTCTTTGGCGCAGGATATGGGAATACAGCCTGAGCCGCTGCATAAATCCAGCATTATGCTGTCCTTATTCAGAGTTTTTGCGGCAACATCTACAAGCAGCTCAGTTTCGGGTCTGGGAATAAGCACACCCTCGCCCACAAAAAATTCATAGCCGTAAAACTCCCACTTGCCGAAAATATACTGAAGCGGTCTGCCTTTTATGCGCTCAGAGGTAATTTCCTCCGCCCTTTGCTTCTGTTCGGGTGTGACAGTTATAACCTGCAAGGGGTGCGTACCGCATACCTCACGGATAATTTCTCCTGCCTCATACTCAGGGTCATAAACTCCTGCATTTTTCAGGATTGCGGCAATTTCCGCCGCCGTCTGTCTGCCGTTCACTCTGCTTCTCCGCCTTTTTCTTCGTCAACAGCGTCAATCCTTGCTTCGTCATTCTTTTCGTTATTTTCGGGAATTACAAGATTCATAGCCTCGATTGCAACCTCTATCTGGCTCTTGTCAGGCTCTTTTGTGGTAAGACGCTGAACCCATAAGCCCGGGGTTGAGATGATTCTTGTGATGATATTGTCATATTTTCCTGCAAGTCGGATAATTTCATAGGAAATACCTACAATTACGGGAAGGAGAACAAGCTTGCTTACTACTCTGAGAATCATTGCAATTGTCTCGCTTACACCGAAATTCTCCATAAACAGTGCATTTGTAATAGGAAAAACGGAATACACAAGAATGCTTATTATAAGTACAAGGAAAATAAAGCTTGTGCCGCATCGGGGGTGAAATCTGGTCTGTCTTTCCACATTCTCCACCGTCAGGGGAAGCTTTGCCTCATAGCAGGCTATCGTCTTATGCTCCGCACCGTGGTATTCGTAGGTACGGCGGATATCCTTTGAAGCGGAGGTTATTGCCATATAGGCTAAAAAGATAATGATTTTGAGAATGCCCTCAAACAGGGACTGAAAAGCGGAAATATCTGTTTCTCCCGCAAGATTCTGTATCAGCATGAACAGCCATGTAGGCACAAATACAAACAGCACCACAGCAAGTGCAATGCCGAGAACCATTGCAATTCCCATAACAATGTTCATCAGCTTTTCACCGAACTTGTCGTTAAGCCATTTTTCAAATTTAGTAAGCTCTTCTCCGTCCTCTTCGTCCATCATTCCCGATAATTCAGCCGAACGGGTGATATATTTGTATCCCTCAAGAAGCTGGGTTACAAAATTTACTGTTCCACGGATAAAGGGCGCTTTATTGTACCATTTCTTCGGGGGCGCAGGGGTTTCCTCCGTAATAATATTTCCTGCAACGTGGCGTACAGCCATTGCTGTCTTTTCGGGGCCCTTCATCATAATGCCCTCAAGGAGAGCCTGTCCGCCTATGCTTGTCCATTTCGTTTTGTTCTTTGCCATTTATTTTTCCTTTCGGTTTTTGCCTTTACTAATACTACTATTATATTACTATTATTTGTTTTTGTCAATGAAAAGCACTTGACAAAACTCTCCGCATATGTAAAAATATAAATATACCCTATGGAAAGGAATCCTGAAATGAAAAAATTATTATGCATACTCTCCGCTCTTGCGGTTTTAATAGTATCGGGCTGTTCCGCAAAGCCGTCGGAAGCGCCGATTTTTGAAAAATATGTGGCGGAGGGTACAAATTATCCTGTAAAAATCGTATGGCACACGGTGCAGGACGGCATAGGTGAAAGCGAAACCATAGACACCTCCTCAACCTATTATATTGCTTCTCCCGATAAATTCTATATGTCTGAGGATTTTGAAGGCTCGGTCTATGACTCCC
>CAZGRB010000234.1:0-3356 GCA_964527695.1 uncultured Ruminiclostridium sp. | reverse complement strand
CGCAATTCTCCTTATTTCTTCCCTTCGCAGTCTCCCTTACTCCGCCACAGGCGGCGGTCAGCTGCTCAGCAAATGAGCTGCACTGCCACTGTGCTACACAAGCATATAAAAAATTCAAATATAGGGTTGAAATAAGCGGCGAAATGTGATAAAATAATATTATATATTAAAATACCACCTTATTTATTATACATATTTTCGCTCATTTGTCAAGAGAGGTGACAGTTTTTGGAGCTTAAAAATAAAGTCAAGCAGATTGTTCTACGGGTTATCTGCGGAATTTTTCTCGTTACAGCAATCTTTTTCGGAGTAGTCGCTGCTTTCTATTCTATCGGAGGCGGTGCGCCCAACCTTTTCGGAAAATATATATATCTTGTAAAAACTGACGCATTTGACCTTCTTCGTAACGGCACTGCGCTTATTGCAGAGGAAGTTGACGCCTATGAAATCCAGCCGTGGAATATCGTTATTTTTACACTTGAAAATGACGCTCCCGCTCTTGCAGAGGTGCGCACAAGCACTCTCGCCGACGGCGTTTACAGCTTTACGGCTGTAACTGAGAACGGCACGGAAATCACTCTTTCGCAAGGACAGATTGTGGCAAAGGGCATGACCTATTCCGATTTCTGGGGGGCGGTCATAAGCTTTGCAACATCACCCCTTGGTGTGCTGCTTATAGCGGTTGTTCCGTGTCTTGTTATAGTTATTCTTGAAATAACCAAATTTATCCGAAAAACTATGCCTCAGCCTGAAATTGAGACAGTCAAGAAACAGCTGGAAACGCCTACCTACACTCCCGATACAGGCAAAGCAGGTGTCATGAGCGCATATAACAGGGCAGGCTCTCTTGATGACAGTATAGGCCTCTATGACAATCAGAACAGGCGTACAAGTGCTGACCGCACAGATGTTCTGGAGATTTCAAATCAGCCTGAAATGCCGTTGTTTTTAAGACAGCAGAGACCTCCTGCGCCTAAACAGACAGCCCAGAAGCGAACGAATGAGACAATGCCTCTTTCGCAGAAGAAGCTCAACGCTGCAATTGCTGCGGCAAAGGCTGAACGTGAGGCACAGGCGGAAAGGGAAAAGACTGTAAAGGATATCAAGAAGAACCGCGGTGCTGCTATCGCAAAGGAAAAGGAGCACGAGGAGTATCTTAAGAATGTAAGCAATGCTGTTAAGGATAAGGCTCAGATAAAGGCAGCGTCCGATGCGGCGGTGAAGAATATGATGGAAAAGACAACGGAGATTGATACAGCTCCTGTCCGTACTTCTGCAAACGCTTCACGCCCCACACCGAGAAGAGATAATCAGTTCAGACCTGAGTTTACACCTTCCCGTCAGTCTCAGACAGCTTCCCAGAGAACTGTTTCAACCCGTACAACCCAGCTCAGAAGACCGGGCGAGGAGGAGCAGCTCAAGCAGTATACCCCCAGAAGCTCGGCTTCCGCTAATCACGCTACAACCTCAATCCCCCGTCTTGACGCACTTTTAAATGAAGATGTGGACTCGAATTACAATCTTGATGATATTCTTGCAAGTCTTGACAAGAGAGGATAAGAAAACGCTGAAAGCTAAAGCTTTCAGCGTTTTTTACATTGCGTCCCAATGTGATTTCGGTATATTAACGGCTTTCTGTTGCATAATCGGAAAATATGTAATCATACCCCTGTACTTTACGATACATATTTTTTCTATTTTTGCAGGACGGTATTTTTTAGCTTTATTTCTGCTCATTCTTTCGGTTTTTGCAGGGAGAATGAGCTTGCCCTCGTTTGTATGAATTACCGCATAATTCTCTACTGTCCACCTGCTTCGTGAACTGCTTTTTACTACATATACGGAGGAAACGGGCAGAATAGTGCATTCCGCACTGTTGTCCAAAATCCGCCATATTTTTTCCCGTATAATACGCCATACATAAAATCCTGCAATTAGCAGAAATATAGTAATTACAACGATAATGAACAGGGGAGTAATCTGAAAATCGTTGCTTAATGCAAGAGGAATTACTATTGCGGCAAAAATAATGAAAATGAATATAAATTCAAAGTGTAAAACCGTCATAGTTGCTGCAGCACGCCGCTTTTGCTCCCAATTCGGTTTTTGCCAGACGGTTTCCTCGGCTTTTTCGATTTTTATTCTATCCTCGTCTGTAAGGCGGTTGAGCCATAAATAGGCTGCGGTAAGAATAAGCAGTGCGGTAATCGCTGCACTTATGAAGGCGGCTATATATGCAGCTTCGATACTATCGGTTTTGTCTGCATAAAGAAGCCCGAAATAAGCTCCCGGAATTGAGGATATGAAGATTGTTATATACGCAACCCTTGTTCCGTAACCGCAGAAAGGACATTTTAATTTTAACCGTTTCATTTCTCTCCTTAATATTCCCTGAAAGTAAACATATTCCTGTACTCAAAAACACGTATTTCTCTTACATCATGTTTTGACGTGTATGAGCCGAAGCCGTCAGTCACGCCCTTGAAAACAAGCTTTCCTTCCTGGGTGTAAACAACGTGATAATAACTGGTGGTCGCAATCAGTTTCGTTTTGTTTTTCACAGTATAGGTGTGATGAACGGGCAGTACTGCACATTTTGCGGAGCCGTCAATTGCCTGCCATTTTCTGTGATGGGATATTTCTGTGAGCAGATATACGAATGCGGCTATTACGCATACAGATACTATTGCCAGAATAAACGGATGAATTACAAATTCCATGGCAAAGGCATATCCGATAAATACAGCGGCAATTATCACCGCCGCAACGATAAATCCGAGATAATCAGGCTTGCCGCATTCGACAGCGTATTTTTCCTCGTCATCGCTCAGCGGTCTCCAGCATATTTTTTCTGCGTTTGCTATAAGCTCCCGTTCACTTCTCTTTGTGCGGTACAGCCAGAAATGAGCAATCAGTGAAATAGCGGATGCAATCAGTATAATCCTCAGAATAATTCCGTGAAACGCAAAATCAGGAGAGGTTACACCGGGGATAACGAACGCAAGCACACTTGCAATTGTAAAGGCTATGATGAAAACAATATTTCCATAGCCGCAAAACGGGCATTTTAACCTTAATCGTTTCATTTCTGTTCCTTACATATTGATTTAAACGGCGGAATACGCACTATTGTGAATTCCGCCGTTAAACATTGTTATTTACTTAATCCACTTTGTTAAAGGCGGAATCGCCAGCCGTGGCTCACGGCTTAAAAGAATATACGTTCTTCGATATATGCCTTGACTTCGGAAATCGGGATGCGTACCTGCTGCATTGTATCACGTTCACGAACGGTTACGCACTTATCTTCTTCGCTCTCAAAGTCATAAGTGATGCAGAAGGGAGTACCGATTTCG
>CAZGRB010000233.1:0-3374 GCA_964527695.1 uncultured Ruminiclostridium sp. | reverse complement strand
GACCCATTTCGTGAGCAAGAGTAAAAGCAGACTGTAAATCATCGGTATGATTCAAAAGAACATAAGGATGAACATTTGCGCCTGCGGAATATGCACCGCTGCACTTGCCCTCATTTTCGTACACATCAATCCAACCGCTTGTAAGACCCTTTTTCATCAGTTCAACATAACTGTCTCCGAGAGGTTTTACAGCATTCAGCACCATTTCCTTTGCTTCCGTATAAGTGATTTTCATTTCTGCGTCACTTACCATAGGCGCGTAAAGGTCATAATAATGAAGCTCGTCAACACCGAGAAGCTTCTTACGAAGCTCCACATAGCGGTACATCTTATCCATATTGGCGTGAACTGCTTCAATTAAGCTGTGATATACGCTCTTAGGCACTTCCGTGCTGTCCAGTGCGGCCTCAAGGGTGTTTTCATACTTGCGGACATTGGCATTGAAGCCGAGAGTCTTTAAATGACCCGAAAGGATTGCACTGTATGTGTTTTCAAAGCTCTTATAGGTGTGATAGAGATTCTCGAAAGCAGATTTTCTCAGCACTCTGTCCTCGCCCTGCATAAGAGGAATATAGCTGCCGTGGGTGACCTGATGAGCCTTGCCGTCCTTGTCAATTGCGTCAGGGAATTTCATATCAGCATTGTCAAGCATGGAGAAAACCGTTGAAGGTGTGCTTCTCATTTCGCCCGACATTGCTAAAATGCGCTCTTCCTCGGGTGATAAAATATGCTCACGGCGCTTGAAAATACGGCTTAAGCAAAGCTCGTAAAGCTTCAGGCCGCTTTCCTGCTTGTAGAATTCCTGCATTTTTTCATCGGAAATTGAAAGAATTTCAGGTACGGCAAAAGCACCTGCACTGCTGATTGATGTAAGAAGCATCTCGACCTTATCGCAATAGCCTGTATACTTGCTTACACGGGTGTCTTCATCGCTTTTACGGTTGGAATAGTGAATAAGATTACGTGCAACCTCTGTAATTTCATCGTCAAGTCTCAGATATGCAAGCAAATCTGCCGCATTCTCTGAAATTCTGCCCTGAAAGGCAGTTATTTTTTCAGGGTATGCTCCTGCTTCTTCAAGTGCCTTTTCAAACGCCTCGTCATTTTCATACAAATCCTCAAGCTTCCACTTATGTTCAGCGGAATTTTCGCTTCTCTGAGGAATTTTCTTTTCTGCCATGTTTTTCGTCCTTTCTTATCTGATATAGCTGAACTTGATTTTGTCTTCCTTTTCAGGTACGGGAACTGTGCTTTCAGCCTTCATTTTCAGAAGATATGCCATATTTCTGCCGATGCCGCGTGCAATCTGCATACCTTCAAGGTCCTGTTCAGCCTCACCCTTTGCACCGCCATGAACACCAGGCCAGTAATTTGTGGGAGTAATGAGCATTTCGGAAATGGTGAAATAATTGTAAATTGTCTGATAGGTATGAGTTACGCCGCTTCTTCTGAGAGCAACTACCGCTGCCGCAGGCTTGAAGCGCATTTTTGAACTGTGAACGTAGAAAAGACGGTCTAAAAAGCATTTCAATGTTCCGTTTATACCTGCGTAATACACGGGAGAGCCTACAATAATGCCGTCAGCGGCAGCAGCCTTGTCTGCAACCTCATTGAATCCGTCGTTTATAACGCATCTTCCCTTGCCTGAACAGCCGCCGCAGGCCTTACAGCCTGTAATATTCATATTGCCTACGTTTACGATTTCTGTTTCGATTCCCTGCTCGTTAAGAATGTCGCAGGCAGTTTTGAGAGCAAGATATGTGTTGCCGTCCTTTCGGGGACTTCCGTTTATTGCTATTACCTTCATATAAGTATTTCCTTTCTGTATGTATAATATTCTTCCTTAATATTATATAACAAAACAGCAGTTTTGTAAACCGCTGTTTATAAAATTATTCAGAAATAATCGCATCCTCCGCATCTGCATCAAGTGTAATCTGAAGCAGAGCGTAGTCAACTGTATAGGGGAAGCGTTCTGTCCACTCCTCATAGGATTTCTGCTGGATTTCAGATTCCTTCTGATATACAATGTAGCTTTCCATACTTGTGTAGATTTCAGACTTTTCTTCCTCTGTTACGCTTTCATCTCCCGCATACTTGATGATATGCACGCCGTAATCACTGACTGCAGGCTCTGCAACATCACCGATATTGTCAACAGAGAAAATAGCAGCAGTAAATTCGGATACATAAAGAGCGGAATCAGGTATAACCGGGTAAGGTTCGTTTGTACCGTCCTCATTATAAGTAGCCTGAAGCTCATCGAAATCAGAGCCGCTGTCAAGTAATGAACAGATATTATTTACCTTTTCCTGCATTTCAGCATTGTAGGCTTCTCCCCTGAGTCTATCAGCCTCAGCGTCATCGCCTGCAGAACGGGCTTCATTGATAGCTGTTCTTGTTTCCTCATCAAACATAACAAGAATCTGGTCGGCAAGTCTGGTGCCTTCGGGAACATATACCCATGTAAGGGTGCTGTCCATTTCATAGCTTAACTTATCCGCTTCAAGTGCTGCCTTTGCCATTTCCACATAATCATTGAACATTGCTTCCACATCAGCCTCTGTTACCTCAATATCGGCAGTAAGAACATTAAGAAGCTTTTCCTGAACATAATTGTTTGTTTCCCATTTTTCAAATATTTCAGTTGTAAGTTCAGCTCTTGCCAGGTCTTCCACAAGCATTTCAGTGCTTCGGTTAAGGATATCGTCCTCTGTTGCATCTTCGCCCAGTTCTTCTGCTGCAAGTGCAGTATAATTAGAAATGAAGTTGTCAGTGGTAGTTTCGGTGTTTGATTTGATAATTTCTTTTTCCTCGTCTGTAAGAGAAGATATACCGCAGCCCATTTCCTCGGCAACTTCAAGGAAAAGACGCTCAAATGTCAGATAGGTGATAATATCCTCACGGTACGTTTCGCAGGCTTCCTTATATGTTGCGTCCATATCATCAGTGATATTATAGGATAAAAGATAATAGAGATATTCGCTGTAAAATTCACCGAATGTGATGTCAAATTTTTCGGAATCGGCACCTTCAACGTAAGCAATAACCGTATCACGGTCTATATCGTTCCAGGTTTCATAGGAAGCGCCGTTGGTTACTGAGGATTCTTCCTCGGCAGATGTTTCATTACAGCCTGCCAGAGTTGCAATCATAAGCGTTGCTGCAATAAGAGCGGAAAGCTTTCTTTTCATTTTCTGTTCCTTTCTCTGTTCACTTGTATATAGTTATGTGAACATTTTAACTTTATTTTGCATACTTCTGAGTATAACATTGACATTATATCATACTTATATGAAAAAATCAAAATATTTATTGCAGAGGCTTCCAAGCTTGTAGACAAGTGGATATCGATCTTCGAGCAGGGCGGTCTG
>CAZGRB010000232.1:0-3377 GCA_964527695.1 uncultured Ruminiclostridium sp. | reverse complement strand
ACCTGTCGCGGTTCATTCTTTTGGCGTACCATTCTTCGGAGTCGGCAATTTCATAGCCTGTGAACTTAATTCGTTCAAAAGCCTTCTTGCTTTTCGGAACAAACTGCTGTCCCAGCTTGCCGAGCCTCATAGCGTTGCAAAGCTGGCGGTAGGAGATGGTGCCGTTTATGAAGTCCTGTGCAAAGGAAAAGTAGCTGTCATCGGCACGATAACCTATAATAATATCATAGCTTTCGTAATCAACAGTGAAATTCTTTATAATATATTCTTTCGCTTCAAGTGCAAGCCCAGACGGAACATCAAACTCCCTGTTTCGGAGCAGAACGGAGAGCCAGTGAAGCATACAGTAGTTTTCATCGTTCAGGTCAAGGATAGTTAAATCTGTGCAGTCAATTTCATAGCAGTTGGCATAACCGTTTCTGTCCATTCCTGCACCCCATTCCTTAGCCATTTCAAGACTATCGGTGCAGTAAAATCCCAGACCGTAATCATTATAAGTTTTACCAAAACCGAAAATAGGCTTTTCAATAATATTTTCAGAACCGTGATATATTTTCATAATCATAGGTATTCCCCCTTACGGTTTTATTATACTCCTTTAGGAGTAGTTTTGTCAATAGGCGGTAAAAATAAACTTTGCTATTTTGCTTAATGTCTTAAAGTGCAGGGAAGTGTGCCATAGCGTAAAAAGTAATAAAAATATATCAGGTCTTGACATTTGAAATGCGTTGTGGTATTCTTGGTACATGGGATTTTCAAGACAATCGTGGACACCACAAAATTGATAATAAATTGGTAATTTTTAAATTGGGCAAAGCTCATTTTTAGGCTCAACAAAAGGGTTGGCGGACATTTTCTCGGCGGTCTGCAACACCCTGATCCCCAGTTCAAATCTGGGTGGCGCCTCCAAAGAGTCCGATTTTATCGGACTCTTTTTCTTTTCTGATTATAGTAAAAAGACGGCTTTCGGCCGTCTTTTTGTTTATTGATTATTGTTATAATAATATGAACTGTTTCTGAGTGCTTCCATGAAAAGTGTATATGCTGACTCATACTGATAAAAAACATTGTAATACATAGGCAGCCATTCTCCGCCGCTTTTATAAACCATTCCCAGCTGTGCATAATTTATGGTGTCGCATTCCGAAATAGCCTCTGCCATATATGTTTTGCTGCTGTCGAACTTATTTTCAAGAGCCGCTGATAAATCAAGTTCACAGAAATAGCTGTCGTTTCTGCAGAATTCTGTCATAATAGTGAAGTGTTCTGACGCTTATTCCCGTCAGCTTTGCAAGTTCACTTATCTGCAACCTCATATATTACACCGTCCTTTCTGATATAATTATAAACTATGACGCAGCGTCAGAGTCAAGTATGTATGAAAAAATATTCCATGTTTTTGTATATAATTCAATACCAATGCTTGAAATGACAGATTTTATGTAGTATAATATAAGAAAATAACACCTAAAACGGAGAGTTGCATGAAAAAATACATAACCGCTTTTATAGCTGCGATAATTGCATTCTTTGCTGCATTTTCAGGCGTTTTCGGCACGCTTGATTCAACGGTCGGCGATGTGCTTTATCATAAACCTGACTCAGTAAGCGAAAAAATCCGCATTATAAAAATTGATGAAAAAACTCTTGAAAGATACGGCGAATATACCGATTGGGACAGGGGAATATACGCTGACCTTGTGGAAACGCTTAATGTTTCTGAGAATATAAGACCTGCTGTTATCGGCTTTGATATTATTTTTGCAAGCGGGAAGAATGCTGAAACCGATAACCGCTTTGCCGAAGTCTGCGGAAAATACGGAAATGTAGTCTGCGGCTTCAACTATGTTTTCACAAAGAAGGTTGTTTCGGACGAAAGCGGTAATTTATACGTAAATAGCCTTTATGTTTCTGATGTGGTTACTCCCTATGCTGCCCTTGCAAATGCCGTAACACAGGGCTTTGTAACAGCTTTGCTTGATGAATCCGACGGTATTGTCCGAAAAGCTTTCATCTATTTCACAGATGCTGACGGAATAAAAAAACAGGGCTTTAGCACTGCCGTTTATGAAAAGTATATGGAATTCTGTGGAAAAACACCTGTTTATCCCACAAATGAGGCTTCAATGCTGATTCGTTACAGCGGCAGCGCTTCCGATTATGAGAATGTATCTCTCTGTGATGTCATTGACGGAAAAATTCCCGCTGAAGCCTTTGATGACTGCATCGTTCTGGTAGGTGCCTATGCGCCCGGAATGATGGATGCGTACTATGTACCTGTTGACAGGGGACAGCAGATGTACGGGGTAGAAATTCACGCCAATACAGTGCAGGCATTTATGGATGGTAAAATGCTTTCTGTTCTTCCCGCATGGGTTGACGGGGTTATTGCCGCAGCCGCAGCCGCAGCTCTTGTGCTTGTATGCGAAAATTTGAGCGTTCTGTTTACAACTGTTATTTGCTTAGGTACAGCAGCTTTAAAGCTTATCGTGGGCGGTATTCTGTTTAAAAGCGGCTATATCTGGGATAATCTTACTGTTCCCGTAATGGCGGTCATTATCGGTATTTATTTTATTGCTCTACATTACTATAAGGCGCGTGCCGCAAAAATGAGCATTGAAAAAGCATTCAGCAAATATGTAGCTCCGCAGGTTGTAAATGAGATTGCAAAAAGCGGTACTTATGAGATAAGACTTGGCGGTGAAAACCGTGACGTTGCAGTGCTTTTTGTGGATATCAGGGGCTTTACACCGCTTTCCGAAAGTCTTGAGCCTGAACAGGTGGTTGATATCCTGAACAGCTATCTTGAACTTACCACAAACTGTATTTTCCGTCACGGCGGTACTCTTGATAAGTTTATAGGCGATGCAACAATGGCGGTATTCAATGCGCCCTTTGATACTGAGGATTATGTTTATAAGGCAGTCCTTGCGGCGTGGGATATTGTTCAGGGCGGTAATAAGATTGAGGAGCAGTTTGTTGAACGTTACGGCAAGCACGTCGGCTTCGGCGTTGGCGTAAACTGCGGTCCTGCCGTTGTAGGCAATATCGGCTGTGACTTCCGAATGGACTACACAGCAATCGGAGATACGGTAAATACTGCCGCACGCCTTGAAGCTAATGCTCCCAGAGGAACAGTATACATAAGCGATTCTGTATATGAACAGGTCAAGGACAGAGTTGCCGTACAGGAGGTAGGGGAAATTCCTCTCAAGGGTAAGTCCAAGGGCGTATTTGTATATTCTGTAACAGGTATAAACAATCCATAATAAAAGGGCAATCGGTAATTCCGATTGCCCATAATTTTTATACAATAACGATATTTCTTCCGCTTTCCTTAGCCTTATAGAGCTTTTCGTCAGCTTCTTTTATATTGT
>CAZGRB010000231.1:0-3443 GCA_964527695.1 uncultured Ruminiclostridium sp. | reverse complement strand
GCACGAGAGCGTTGAAGAACGGGCAAGAAAAATGCGGTATGAATGCTTTGAAAAGCTGTGCAATGAACATGACGCAAAGCTTGCGACAGCGCATACAGCTTCCGACAATGCCGAAACGGTTTTTCTCAACATTCTCCGTGGCACAGGCACAAAGGGACTTTGCGGTATTCCGCCTGTAAGAAGCAATATCATACGCCCTCTGATACGCTGTACCAGAGAGGATATTGAAAATTACTGCACTGAAAACAGGCTTGAATACGTGACCGACAGCACAAATCTTTCTGACGATTATACAAGAAACAAGCTGAGACACAGGCTTATTCCCCTTTTACAGGAGTTCAACCCTTCCCTGTTTGAGGCAGTTTCAAGAATGACCTCGGCGGTGTATGATGACAATGCGCTTCTTGAAAGAATTTCCGCAGATGCAAAGGAAAAAGCACGGACAGATGACGGATATTCCTGCGAAAAGCTGGCGGAGCTTGAAAGAACGGTGCTGTGCAGGGTTGTTTCATCGGTGCTTTCAGACAACGGAATTGAACCAAGTTCGCTCAGGATAAACGAATGCGTACAAATAATCCTTGAAAAAAAGGGAAAAATAAATCTCTGCCGCAACAGATTTGCCGTTGTGAGAAAAAAAATATTCAGGATTACCTATGAGGAACAGCAGTTTCGTCATAAAACCACTTAATTTTCATTTAATGCACATTTTTCTGCATTGATTTTATTAACAAAATATGGTATAATATTTTTTGTCTAAATTTTGAAAGGACAACAAAACATATGAACAAGGACATTGAAAGAATTTTATTCAGCGAAGAAGATTTAAAGGCTGCCGCGAAGAAGGTCGGTGCAGAGATTACCGCAGATTATGCAGGAAAAGCCCCCTTACTGGTGGGAATCCTCAAGGGCTCGGTTGTATTTATGGCTGACCTTATGAGAGAAATTGACCTTAACTGCGATATTGACTTTATGGTTGCAAAATCCTATGGAAATGCAGCGGTTTCTTCAGGAAATGTAAAGATTATAAAGGACCTTGACACAGATATTACAGGCCGTGATATCATTATCGTCGAGGACATTCTGGACAGCGCACGTACTCTTTACTCGGTACGCAACTACCTTTTACAGAAAAATCCCGCTTCGGTAAAAATCTGTACACTGCTTGACAAGCAGGTTGAACGTGCTTTTGATTTAAAGGCTGATTACAAATGCTTTGATATTGAAAACGAGTTCGTAGTAGGCTACGGACTTGACTATGCGGAAAAATACCGCTGTCTTCCCTATGTGGGCGTACTTAAACGTGAGGTTTACGAAAAGTAATTCACGGTTAGATATAAAAATAAAATGTTAATGAGGAACAAAGAAAGGCGGTTTAAATGAATTCAAATAAATTCAAAAATGCAATTCTCTATCTTGTTGTTATTGCTCTGCTGTTTTTCGGATTTATAGCAATTTTAAACACTGTTGGCGACATGGCACAGACAGAATCACAGACAGATAAGATAGAAAGAACTATTACCAAGGAAATGCCTGTAGCAACCTATTCATCCGTGCTTAACGACTTTGACAGTTATATTGTTGAAGAGTACTATCTCGACTTAGGTTCTGGCTATCTTTACTACTTCAAGCAAGGCGAACCAAATACACAGTATTACTGTAATGTCCCCAATGTATCACTTTTTGTTGATGATATTCAGGATTACAGAACAGAATACAACAAGCGCAATCCCGACGCTCTTCTCCGTGTAAACTACAAGCCAATTTCAGACAACGTATTTTTAAGCTTTATCCCCTATATCATTCTTGTTGCTGTTATGCTGATAATGACCTTCATTTTCATGCGTCAGACAACAGGCGGCGGTAAGATGTCACAATTCTCCAGAGCAAATGTCCGTCAGGCAAGCGGAAAGAAAATCACCTTTGCGGATGTTGCAGGAGCCGATGAGGAAAAGCAGGAGCTTGAAGAAATCGTTGACTTTATGAAGAACCCCAAAAAGTATCAGGAACTCGGTGCAAGAATCCCCAAGGGTGTGCTTCTTGTAGGCCCTCCCGGCACAGGTAAAACCTTACTCGCCAAGGCAGTTGCAGGTGAAGCGAATGTTCCCTTCTTCTCCATAAGCGGTTCCGACTTCGTAGAAATGTTTGTCGGCGTAGGTGCTTCCCGTGTACGTGACCTTTTTGACCAGGCTAAAAGGCATACTCCCTCCATTATCTTTATCGACGAAATCGACGCGGTAGGACGCCAGAGAGGCGCAGGTCTCGGCGGCGGTCACGATGAACGTGAGCAGACTCTTAACCAGCTGCTCGTAGAAATGGACGGCTTTACAGAAAACCAGAACATTATCGTTATGGCTGCTACAAACCGCCGTGATATTCTTGACCCCGCACTTTTACGTCCAGGTCGATTTGACAGACAGATTACAGTAAATTACCCCGATGTAAAGGGCAGAGAGGAAATCCTCAGAGTTCACGCAAGAAACAAGCATCTTGCTCCTGACGTTGACCTCAATGTTATTGCAAAAACAACTCAGTACTTTACAGGTGCTGACCTTGAAAACCTGCTGAATGAAGCGGCTCTCCTTGCTGCAAGAAATGACCGCAAGGCTATTATCGAGCACGATATTGAAGAAGCTACTCTCAAGGTTATTGCAGGCCCTGAAAAGAAATCCCACATCATTACAGAGCGTGACAGACGTATTACCGCTTACCATGAGGCAGGTCACGCTGTTGCGGCATATTATCTCCCTGAATGTGAGCGTGTTCATCAGGTTACAACAATTCAGCGCGGTCAGGCGGCAGGTCTTACAGTTTGCCGTCCAGAAACTGACGACAATCACGTTACAAAGGGCAAGATGTACCAGAACATTGTTATGACAATGGGCGGTCGTGTTGCGGAAGCTATCACCTTTGAAGACGTCTGCACAGGCGCAAGCGGCGATATTGAGCAGGCTACAAAGCGTGCACGTGCTATGGTTACACAGTACGGCTTCTCCGAAAAGCTTGGCCCTGTGCTTTACGGCGGCGACAGTAACGAGGTATTCCTCGGCAAGGACTACGGCCACACCGCACAGTACAGCGAAGAAACCCTCAACCTTATTGACAGCGAAATCAAAGCTATCATCACAAAGGCTTATGACGAGTGTAAGGCTCTTCTTACAGCTCACAACGATAATCTTATCGAGGTTGCTGAATATCTTATCGAAAACGAGAAAATCAGCGGCGATGACTTTGAAAAGCTTATGAAGGGCGAGCTTGTATACGAAAGAAAGACAAAGCCCGAAGAAAAGGCTGAAGAACCTGTTGTTGATATTTTTGCGGATTACAACAAGAATGATGATAACGGCGAAAATAACTAAGATATGACGAAACCCCGTGCTAAGCACGGGGTTTTCAGCCTGTCGAAAAACCCCATATTCCATCAGGAATATGGGGCAAAATATTTT
>CAZGRB010000230.1:0-3483 GCA_964527695.1 uncultured Ruminiclostridium sp. | reverse complement strand
CCTACGACCTTCGGGTTATGAGCCCGACGAGCTACCACCTGCTCCACTCCGCGATGTTTGGGCACCCTCAACGAGAGTGCTTAATTATTATATCACAATCAGATGTGTTTGTCAACCTCTTTTTTTAAAAAGAAATTGAAAAAGTGACGGTATTTATTGCCGTTTTTGCTTATTTTTTGGCGGAATTTGCAAAATCATCCATAAAGATTCAATTCGATTGTTTTATGTACGCCATTGTCAAAACCGTAGGTGATATCAACGTTTCCGTTGTCTTTCCAAATGATTTTGTAATCATTATTGCTGAAAGGAAAGTATTCGTTTGTTGTTACACTTGTCAGACGTTTTTCCTTTTTATCGGTTCTCAGCCAGAATTCAACTCCGCTGTTTCTGAAAGAAAAATATTCCTTGGCAATAAGCTTATTTTCAGAATCAGGAACATCAAAAACATATTCATAATATGTTTTTTCGTCCATATCGTCAAAGAACAGCTTTGTACTTAAAAGAAGAACGCCGAAAATAAGCATTGCTATACCAAGCATGGATAATATAGCTATTTTCAGAATCCTTAATGCCTTATGCGTCAATAAACCACCTCATCGCCCTCACGGAGACCATTCTTGATTATTGCCAGTCCGTTGTAGGTGCCTTCAACTTCAACAGGCACACGCACCTGTAAGCCGTTGTTGAGAATTGAGCAGTAGGTTGAGCCTGAAAACAGTGCAATTGCCTCTTCGGGGAGAGTCATCACGTTGTATTTCTGAACAGTGGGAACAATTATCGTCGCCCAGCCGGCTGAAACAACGTTGTTTACTTCGCTTGTGAGACGGTCAAGCTCACCGTCATCAAGCTTTATAACAACGCAGGTATTCATATTTGTGCTGCCTCTGCTGCTTCTTGCTCCATCTTCCGGAACAGATACAACACGAGCTTTGTATTCGTCCTTAGTGCCGAATTTGGCGGTTACAGCCATGCCCACATGGAAAAGGTCAGTGCTTTTGCTTGTATAGAGGTAAACTTCTTCCTTTTTTGCAACGGTACAGATTTCCTTGCCGTACTCAACAACTGAGCCGATGACAAAATCTCCTGTATTTGTAACAATACAGTCATAAGGGGCTTTGATGGTAAACTGGTCAATCTGATACTGCATATATTCAAGCTGCTTCGACTGAATTTCGTATTCAAGCCTTGCTGTTTCGCTTCCTGTTGCAAGGTAGTTGGCATAGGCGTCATCAGTGAGGATTTTCTGACTGTTATAGTCGTAATTCAGTGCAGATGAATCAAAAATCGCAATTACATCGCCTTCCTCGAGAACGTCGCCTCTTTTTACGTTAAATTCAATCAGGTTGCTTTCAAAGAAGGTATAAAGGGTATCGGCATAGGCATAACCGATACTTCCGCCTATATTTTCCGTAAGTTCAATGTCGGTTACTTCTACGGCAGCGGTCTTGAAATTACTTACAGTGCCGCCTTCAAATACAGGAATCTGTATTTCTGCGTCAACTGCGTCCTGAACAGAGCAGGCTGAAAGGACAATAACCGCTGCAAGGGCAGTTGCTGAAATTGTGCGTTTAAAAAGCTTCATGGGGACTCCTTGTAAAATTACGGGCTCAGCTTCTGTTTATGATTTCAAGGCACATTCTTCCGTTGTGGTAGGGGCACTTCCAGGGGTCTACCATGGGCTTGAACTCTGCGGGTCTGCCGTTTTCGTCAAGCTGGGAGAACCATTCGCCGCCTTCACGCTTGTCAACGAGATTGTTCTTTATGTAATTCCAGATGTTTTCTGCAACTTCGGCGTATTCAGGGTTGTTATAACGCATAGCGGCATTTGTAAAGCCTACAACCGCTTCAGCCTGCACCCACCAGATGCGCCATGTATTGATTTCAGTCTTGTCTCTTTCGTTGAGGAGAGAGCCGTCACGGTAAGCAAGCTTCTTTATATTTGCAACAATCTTTTCGTTCATTGCTGCAACCTCAGCGGTAAGCTCCTTGTCGCCCATTACATCACAGGCTCTGTCTAAAAGCCATGTAGCTTCGATATCGTGACCGTAGGAGTGGATATCGCCGATAACATCAAGATTCTTGTCGAAGAAAACAAGAAGTCTGTCGTCTTCCTTATAGAAAATTTTGTCAAGGAAGATTCTTGTCTGGAATTTAAGACGGTCAAGCACCTGCTCATCCTTATGAACACGGTAAAGCTCTGTGTAGGCTTCAAGCAGGTGGAGAGTTGTATTCATGGTCTTGTCGGCCATAAGTCCGTTTTCGGAAAGAGCGTCGTTTTCCACAAGCTCCCATGTCCTTGACATAGCTTCAAGGTATGCAACCTCATCGGTGCATTTTTCTTCAACTGTTCTGAACATATCCATGGCAAGGTCGAGAGCTTCCTTATCGCCGCTTGCGTCATAGTAGCTTGCAAGAGCGTAGATGAAGAATGCCTGACAATATGTATGCTTCATATCGTCTGAAACGGAGCCGTCTGCATTTACTGCCCAGTAAACACCGCCGTTTTCGTGGTCAACGCAGTATTTTTTCATGAATTCATAGCAGCCCTTTGCCTTTTCAAGACACTTTTCGTCCTTTAAGGTAAGGTAGCAGTTGGAGTAGAACCATAAAATGCGGGAGTGGAGGATAACGCCCTTTACAGCGCCCTTGTCAAGCTTCAGGTCATTATCCATAAAGCCGTAGAAGCCGCCGTATTCCTTGTCCTCGAGGCTGTCCCAGAAGGGAATGATATGTTCGGTAAGTTCTTTTCTGATTTCGTTAACCATGGGATTGTGTTCCTTTCAGATATGTAACGCTCCTTTTCGGTAAACTATGAAAAGGAGCGTAATGCTTTATTGATTATTCAGCGTTTGCGCCGCAGCACTTCTTGTACTTCTTGCCGCTGCCGCGGGGACAGAGGTCATTTCTTCCGATTTTTTCGGAAGCGCTTTTCTTTACTGTGGTGTTTGCACCTGCGTTTTCAGCAGCAGGCTGCATCACGCGTTCTCTCTGGGGAGCCTGACGCTGCTGACCCAGACGGAAAGTAAGGATCATTCTTACTGTATCCTCTCTGATAGCGGCAATCATCTCATCAAACATTGCGAAGCCTTCAAAGCGGTATTCAACAACAGGATCCTTCTGACCCATGGAGCGCAGGTAGATACCCTTCTTCAGTTCGTCCATAGCGTCGATATGATCCATCCACTTGGAGTCAACGTTCTTGAGCAGGATTACACGTTCAACCTCACGCATGATTTCGGAGCCGTATTCAGCTTCCTTTGCAGAGTAGATTGCAAGTGCTCTGTCGGTGAGTTCTTCGATAATATCCTTCTTCTGAACCTCGTTCAGTTCGTCAACTGTATAGTTAAGGTCATCGGGAGTTGTAAGAACACCTGCATAGTGTTCTCTGAGACCTGTAAGATTCCAGTTTTCCGCAATATCACCCTGACAGTACATATCAACGTTTTCGTGAATGCTTTCGGTAATCATGGAGTGGAGATTTGC
>CAZGRB010000229.1:0-3564 GCA_964527695.1 uncultured Ruminiclostridium sp. | reverse complement strand
GGGGGAAACCTTTCTACAGAAAGGTTTCCCCCGATAAATACGTATAAAGCTTCTATATGAGTACCGCCTTTAAGCCGCATTTTTTAAAAGTACATTTTGTAATAATATTCAAAGGGCAGTCCCGATTTCTTGATTTCTCCTGCATATTTAAGTCCCACAAAGCGGTAATGCCACGGCTCATAGGTATATCCCGTGGTTTCTTCCCATTCCTTCGGGTAGCGCATTATGAAACCGTACTTATGTGCATTTGCCTGTAACCATTCAAATTCCTTTGTGTTTTCAAAATCTGCGGTTACATCATCGTGAGTTTCCCACCAGTCGTATGTAAGTATATCAAGGGCAAGCCCTGCGTTATGCTCGCTTTTCCCAGGTTCGGCAATCTCCATGAGCGCAAGGTTTTCCGCTTCTTCGGGGGAGTGCCCTTCGTTTATAAGTCGCTGGGTATAGCTTTCCAGATTCTCCTGCTGCTTATCAACACTGCGGTAGGCGGAAACCACCCATAACTGCACGCCGTCATTTGCCGCCGCCGCAATCATAGCCCTTGCATATTCCGCGCAGCGTTCGTCCATTGCGAACTGCCCCTGGACAATATCCAGTTCAGGTTCGTATCCATCGGGCAAGGGGTTTTCGTCATTTATCAGAAAATATGCCCATCTGTCCTCTTCGGTGCTTTCTGCACCCTTAGCATATGTTTCCTGAAGCTGTCTCAGCTTGTCAGCGTCATTGGGTACAAGATTGATAACAGTGAATACAACCACCGCCAGCGCCAGCAGAATCATATTGACGGCAAATATCTTTTTTGTGCTCATACCCTGTCTCCTTTTGGCAGAAATCGACTTATCTTATTAAAGTATACCTTATTATTGCAAAAAAATCAAGGGTGAATTTTTAATAACTCGTAATTAGAATTAATAAAAGTATTGACAAATTATTAAAATTGTGCTACAATAACCTCAGAACAGAAGAAAGGGGCAACTCCGATGAATAAAAGCGTATACAGTCTTGTTCTGTCAGATGATGTAATTGAGGCGATTGACCGACTCGCATATAGTAAAGGCACCAGCCGTTCTGCCATGATAAACGGGATACTTGCGGAAGCGGTTTCCTACACAACTCCCGAAAAGCGAATGAACGATATTTTCGGTGTAATCGAAAGTCTCATGGGAAGCACAGGCTTCCAGATTCAACCTCAGCCCTCGGACGCAATGCTTTCCATACGTTCGGCGCTGAAATACAAGTACAAGCCTGTAATCCGCTACGGACTGGAGCTGTACCGAAGCTTTGACAAGACAATAGGACAGCTCCGTGTCTCTTTCAGAACCCAGTCGGAAACGCTTAAATCCGACCTGACCGAATTTCTTAAGCTGTGGGCGGAGCTTGAAAACAAGTATATTGTAAAATTCTTTCCCGAGGGGATTTCATACACCATAGACGACGGAAAATTCACACGTACATTCCGGCTCCCTGAAGCAATCGAGCACCGCAGCGACGACGAAATCGCAAGGGCGATTTCCGAATATATAAAGATGTTTGATGAAATACTGAAAATCTACTTTGCAAATATAGAAAACCGCCGTCTTGCCGCAAAGCTTTCTGTTGACAGGTACTATGAATATCTTGAAAACGGAATAGTTATTATATAAATGAAAAGTGAATAATGAAAAGTGAATAATGAATAGTTGTGGAGCGGCTCTGCCGCATTATTTGAAATTGTTGGCTCTGCCGATACCGCAATCATTCATCTTTCATCATTAATCATTCATCTGATTGAAAGGAGAACAACATGAACACACAGAAATTAACCAGAAAATCAGTTGAAGCAATCCAGAATGCCCAGAGCATTGCCGTATCAAATTCAAATCAGCAGATTGATACCCTCCACTTGCTTTTGTCTCTCCTTACACAGCAGGAGGGGCTTATCCCCCAGCTTTTAAAGAGTATGGGAATTGACGAAGCAGCAATGGCTGAACAGACAGAAAAGGCGGTCTCCGCACTCCCGAAGGTTACAGGAAGCGGCAGACGACCTGACGAGGTATACATCACACAGGATGCTGACAGAGTATTGAACTGTGCCGAGGAAACCGCACAGCGTATGGGTGACGAGTACGTTTCCGTTGAGCATATCTTCCTGGGAATTATCGAAAAGGGCAAGGATAAGACAAAGGAAATCCTTTCCGCCTTCGGTGTCACAAAGGATAAATTCTTAGCGGCGCTTAAAAACGTAAGAGGAAACACAAATGTCACAAGTGATAACCCCGAAAACACCTATGACGTACTGAAAAAGTACGGTCAGGATTTAGTTGAGCTTGCCCGCAACAACAAGCTTGACCCTGTAATCGGACGTGACAGCGAAATCAGAAACGTTATCCGTATTCTCTCCCGTAAAAGCAAGAACAACCCCGTGCTTATCGGTGAGCCGGGCGTAGGTAAGACCGCTATTGCCGAAGGACTTGCACTTCGTATTGTAAGGGGTGATGTGCCCAATTCCTTAAAGGACAGACAGCTTTTCTCCCTTGATATGGGTGCGCTTGTGGCAGGTGCAAAGTACCGCGGCGAATTTGAGGAAAGACTCAAGGCGGTACTCCAGGAAATCAAGAAGAGTGAGGGCAAAATAATCCTCTTTATAGATGAATTGCACCTTATTGTAGGAGCAGGCAAGACCGACGGTGCAATGGACGCAGGCAACATCTTAAAGCCTATGTTAGCACGCGGCGAGCTTCACTGTATCGGTGCTACAACTCTTAACGAGTACCGTCAGTATATTGAAAAGGACGCGGCACTTGAAAGACGTTTCCAGCCTGTACTGGTAGGCGAGCCTACGGTTGAGGACACAATCTCGATTTTAAGAGGCTTAAAGGAACGCTACGAGGTTTTCCACGGAGTAAAGATTCAGGACACCGCTCTTATCGCGGCTGCCACACTTTCAAACCGCTACATTTCCGACCGTTTTCTCCCCGATAAGGCTATAGACCTCGTAGACGAAGCCTGCGCCCTTATAAAAACAGAAATGGAGTCTATGCCGACGGAGCTTGACGACCTTTCAAGACAGATTATGCAGCACGAAATCGAAGAGGCGGCTCTTACAAAGGAAAGCGATGAGCTTTCTAAGGAGCATCTTGCCGAAATCCGCAGAGAGCTTTCGGATATGCGCGAGCAGTTCAAGGAGATGAAAGCCCGTTGGGAAAACGAACGAAGCTCTATCACAAAATTACAGGATTTGCGTAAGGAGATGGAGCAGATAAGCGGCGAAATCGAAAAGGCAAAGCGCGAATATAACCTCAACAAGGCTGCGGAGCTTCAGTACGGACGTCTGCCCAAATTAAAGGCGGAGCTTGAAGCGGCGGAACAGGCTGCCGAAAAGAGCAAGAACGACAATACTCTTCTCCGCGACAAGGTTACCGAGGAGGAGATTGCAAAAATTATCTGCCGCTGGACAGGTATTCCCGTTTCAAAGCTTATGGAGGGCGAAAGAGAAAAGCTTCTTAATATGGAGGCGGTTCTTCATAAGCGAGTTATCGGTCAGGATGAGGCGGTAGAAAAGGTAAGCGAGGCTATTCTCCGCTC
>CAZGRB010000228.1:0-3608 GCA_964527695.1 uncultured Ruminiclostridium sp. | reverse complement strand
TGCTTTTGTGTGCTCTTTTTGCTGTTTTTATTGTAAGGGTGGGTTTTCAAACTTTTCCTCCTCAGAGCAATTGTTTGTAGCGTTCGTTTCCTTTTGCCATTTTGCGGAGCTTTTCCCTGACGGATTCTATGTAGATATCATCATTGTTCTTTCCGAAAAAGGCAAATCTGTCATCAATGTCCTGCCTGCTGCCTGTGTAAACCGCAAGCATTACAGTATATACTTTTCCTGCCGACTGCGCTGTGCGTTCCTCGGTGATTTCAAAGCCGTTTGCGTACAGCTCCCTGCGGAGAATTTCCGCCTTGGTCATCGGCTGGAGAATAAAATGCGTGTTTCCGGTTGTAAAGGCACATTCCGTAACAATTCTTGCAATAAGCTCGCCGCCCATACCTGCAACGATTACGTCATCGCATGGCGGAACATCACGGAGCCCGTCAGATTTCATGACCTTGACGCAGTTTTCCGCACCGTAAAGCTTAACGGTAGCTTCCGCCGCTTTCAGAGGTCCGTCGTTTACATCCGAAGCGATAACATCTCCTGCACCCTGTTCAAAAAGATAACAGGGCAGGAGAGCATGGTCTGTGCCTACATCGCATATTTTCCCGTCCTTTCTCACCATTTCAGCAATGGTAAGGAGTCTCGGGTCAAGCTTTACAGCCATCAGTTGCCGAGAGCCTTGTTGAGGTTTTCAACGAGAGCGTCAGCGTCAGCACCGTGAACAGCGCAGGCTTCAGCAATTGTTTCGCCTCTTGCGGAGGGGCAGCCGAGGCAGTGCATACCCATTTCAAAGAAGTAGGGTGCAGCAGCTTCTGCGTTTGCGTCGAGAATATCGCCGATAATAGTATCCTTAGTAACAACCATTTTTTTATATCCTTTCTTACTTTAAATAATAATACATCTATTATATAACATTTCCGACAAAAATACAAGCCTTTTATTTACATTTGCAATAAAAAAACACCTTTTTTGAATTTTAACTGAAAGTTTTCCGAAAAAATCTCAGAAAACCATTGAAAAAAAAGTTGTTTTGTTGTATAATGTTAATATCCGTTTTTATACGGTTTTATGGAAGAAAGGATTATGTTATATGCTTCATATCGGTCTTGACGTCGGTTCAACAACCGTAAAGATTGCGGTTCTTGACGACGAAAACAACTTTATCTATAAGAAATATCAGAGACATTACTCCGACATCAAGAAAACTCTCGCAGAGGTTCTTGAAGGCGGACTTGACGAAATAAAGGCAGATGAAATCACAATTGCCGTTACTGGTTCAGGCGGTATCTCTGCGGCAAAATGGCTGGGAATCCCCTTTATTCAGGAGGTTTCCGCAGGTACAACCGCTATTGAGACTCTTATTCCCGAAACGGATGTAGCTATTGAGCTTGGCGGTGAGGATGCAAAGATTACATATCTCAGAGGCGGTATCGAGCAGAGAATGAACGGTACCTGTGCAGGCGGTACAGGCGCATTTATCGACCAGATGGCGGCACTGTTAAACACTGACATCACAGGTCTCAACGAAATGGCGAAGGAGTACGAGACTATCTATCCTATCGCTTCACGCTGCGGCGTATTTGCAAAGAGCGATATCCAGCCTCTTATGAACGACGGTGCAAAGAAGTCCGACGTTGCGGCTTCCATTTTCCAGTCCGTTGTAAACCAGACAATAAGCGGTCTTGCCTGCGGTAAGCCTATCCGCGGCAAGGTTGCATTCTTAGGCGGTCCTCTCCACTATCTTTCCGAGCTCCGCAAGCGCTTTATCGAAACCTTACAGCTTAAGGATGAGGATATTATTTTCCCGCCTGATGCAAACCTTTTCGTAGCGGCAGGTGCTTCTCTCGCCGACAACAGAGGTACAGTAAGCGTTTCCGAGCTTCACAAGAAGATTTCCGAACTGGGTAAGGTTACCGTTCACGAGGTTGAACGTCTTGACCCTCTTTTTAAGAACGAGGAAGAGAAAAAGGCATTCCTTGAACGCCACGCAAAGAATATTATTCCCACAGCTGATTTAGCTTCCCATAAGGGCAAGTGCTATCTCGGTGTTGACGCAGGCTCAACTACAACAAAGGCTTGTCTTATCAATGAGAATGCAGAAATTCTCTATTCCTACTACAATAACAACATGGGTGACCCCTTAAAGTCCGTTATCGGTATCTTAAAGGAAATCTACTCATTACTCCCCGAAGGCGCATACATCGCAAAATCAACCGCAACAGGCTACGGCGAGCATCTTATCAAGGCGGCTCTCGGCGTTGACTACGGTGAGATTGAGACAATGGCGCACTACAAGGCAGCTGAAAAGATTCTCCCCGGCGTTGAATTCATTCTTGACATCGGCGGTCAGGATATGAAGTGTATGCGTGTAAAGAACGGTGAAATTGAGAGTATTCTTCTTAACGAAGCCTGCTCCTCGGGCTGCGGCTCATTTATTGAAAACTTCGCAAACGCTCTCGGCATGACCAGTCGTGAGTTTGCCGAAATCGGTCTTACAGCAGAGAATCCCGTTGACCTCGGTTCACGTTGTACTGTGTTTATGAACAGCCGTGTAAAACAGGCTCAGAAAGAGGGTGCAAGCGTTGCGGATATCTCCGCAGGCTTAAGCTACTCTGTAGTTAAGAATGCCCTTTTCAAGGTTATCAAAATCCGTGACCCCAAGGCAATGGGCGAAAAGATTATCGTGCAGGGCGGTACATTCATGAACCACTCTGTGCTCCGTGCCTTTGAGCTTACCTGCGGACGTGAAGTTGTACGCCCCGACAAGGCAGGTCTTATGGGCGCATACGGCAGTGCTCTTATCGCTATGCAGAGAGATGACGGCGAGGGCTCAGGTGTATCCAAGCTTGAACAGCTTGAAAGCTTCACTATTGAAAAGTCCACAGCACGCTGCGGCCGCTGTTCCAACAACTGTCTCCTTACAATCAGCAAGTTCAGCGACGGCAGACGTTTCATAACAAACAACAGATGTGAACGAGGTGCAGGAACAGGCGCAGGAAAGGCAACTCTCCCCAATCTTTACGAATACAAATACAACCGTTTATTCGACTACACCCCCATTCCCGCTGAAGAAGCGAAGCGTGGTGTGGTTGGTATTCCCCGTGTTCTCGGTATGTACGAGAACTATCCTTTCTGGTTTACATTCTTCACCGAGCTTGGCTACAGCGTAAAGCTTTCTCCCAAGTCCTCACGTGAAATTTATGATATGGGTATTGAAACAATGCCCTCCGAGTCGGTATGCTATCCCGCAAAGCTTTCCCACGGACATATCATGGCTCTTCTCAACAACGGTGTTGAATTTATCTTCTATCCGTCACTTCCTTACGAAATGAAGAACGGCGACCACGGAGACAACCACTATAACTGCCCCGTAGTTGCTACATACAGCGAGGTTATCAAGAACTCCGTTCCCGAGCTTCGTGACAAGAAAATCCGCTTCATGAATCCTTTCCTGCCTATCTATGACGAAAAGGCAATGGCACGCCGTCTTGTAGAGGAATTCTTCCCCCTCGGCATCAGCGGTGATGAAATCGGAACAGCTCTTGCAAAGGCATACGAAGAGGACAAGAAGTTCAAGGAAGACATCCGTGCCAAGGGCAAGGAAGTGCTTG
>CAZGRB010000227.1:0-3609 GCA_964527695.1 uncultured Ruminiclostridium sp. | reverse complement strand
AAGAAATGAATCGCAAAACCTTTTATATTAGTTTTTGAGAGTTAATATGTTCGTGCAGATAATTGCGGGGCGCAGCGCGCCCCGCAATTCGCATTTTCCGCCGTTGGCGGAAAATGCGTGCGCGCGCCGCTGGCGCGCGCCTTGCGGCGGCTCTGCCGCCGCCCGCTCCTTTATATTCCTCCGCTAACTACAGCCCTCTCCAGCCTGTCACGGTCAAAAACCATCACCCTGTCACTGCCTCCCAGTATTTCCTCTGAAACAGGGTTCTCCACAAGTCTTATAATAGTACGGCTGAGATTCCTTGCTCCGTATTTCCTGCTGTACCCCTCGTGTGCAATAAATTCCGCCGCTTCAGGTGTTATTTCAAGCTGATATCCTGCCTCCCTTACCCTGCCCTGAAGCTCAGAAAGCATATTGCGGCATATTTGAAGTACGTTTTCTTCAGACAGAGGGTGAAAATGCACTATTTCATCAATGCGGTTAAGAAATTCAGGACGGAAGGTGCTGTTTATCTCACGTTCACCCTGCTCCTCCGCCTTTCCCGTAAAGCCGAGTCCTGCCGACTGCGCCTGCTGTGAACCTGCGTTGGTTGTCATAATTAAAATACAGCTTTTAAGGCTTGCCTTCCGCCCGTCTGCGGCAGTTACCTGCCCGTCATCAAGTATCTGCAGAAGAAGGTTAAGCACATCGGGATGAGCCTTTTCAATTTCGTCAAACAAAATAACACTGTACGGTCTTTTCCGCACCGCTTCAACCAGCCTTCCGCCGTCCTCGTAGCCTGCATACCCTGCAGGAGCGCCTATAAGAGCGGATATGCTGTGTTTTTCCATGAATTCCGACATATCAAAGCGCACAAGCGAACTTTTTTCCCCGAACAGCAATTCGGATAGCGCCTTTGAAAGCTCGGTTTTACCCACTCCCGTAGGACCCGCAAAAAGAAATGTACCGATAGGGCGATTCTTTCGGTTAATGCCTGAGCTGCCTCGTTTTATGGCTGAGCATACGGCGGAGATTGCGCTATTCTGACCGATAATCCGGCTTTTCAGCTTTGTTTCAAGGCTCAGGACAGCTTCTTCATGACTGCCGCTTATATTTACGGGAACTCTGCTTCGGCGCTGTACCGCTTCAGCAATATTCTCAGCAGTTATGCAAAGCTCTTTCTCCCTGCCACATTTCAGTGTTTCATTCTCTTCCTCAAGCCTGCGCTCTTCTTCTCTGATTTTTGCGGCAAGCGTGAAATCCTGTAACAATACCGCTGTTTCCTTTTCTTCTGAAAGCTCTTTCAGCCTTTTTGAAATATTGTTTACGGCAGGGCTTTTTTCAAAATCGGTAATTCTGACGGCTGCGCAGGCTTCATCAATAAGGTCTATTGCCTTATCAGGCAGCTTTCTATCCTCTAGATATACAGATGACAGCTTTACTGCCGCCGTAATAGCCTCATCGCTTACAGACACACCGTGATACCCCTCATATTTTTCACGTATACCTTTAAGAATATCAATAGTTGTTTTTTGGTCAGGCTCTTCAATTGCCACAGGCTGAAACCGCCTTTCGAGAGCATTGTCCTTTTCGATATACCGCCTGTATTCGTCAGTTGTGGTTGCGCCGATAACCTGTATATCTCCGCGTGATAAGGCAGGCTTCAGAATATTTGCGGCGTCAATTGCACCCTCGGCTGCTCCTGCACCTACAAGTCCGTGTATCTCATCAATAAATAATATGACATTTCCTGCCTTGCTGACCTCTGCTATGACTGTTTTGAGTCTGTCCTCAAAATCACCTCTGTATTTTGCCCCTGCTATCATTGCAGGAATGTCAAGGGTGTATATTCTTCGGCTTTTAAGCTCAGGCGGAACATCACCCGATACAATCCTCAGGGCAATTCCCTCTGCTACCGCAGTTTTACCGACGCCGCTTTCACCTACAAAACATGGATTGTTCTTTCTTCTCCGCAGCAGAATGCGCACCGCTTCGGAAATCTCCATTTCACGACAGAATACAGGGTCAAGTCTTCCTTCCTCTGCCTGCTTTGTAAGGTCTGTTCCATATTTTTTCAGAGTACTGAGTCTTTCATCCCTTTTTTCATTTGTCCTTGCTTTTGTTTCACTGCCTTTTGCTTCCTTCATAAGTCTTTCTGTATTTACGCCCATTTCCTTGAGCATAACTGAACCGCAGCACTCCTCTTCGCTGAGAATTGCAAGCAGGATATATTCAGTCCCTGCGTGGCTTCGGTTGTCCTGTCTCGAAAGCTCCAGAGCTTTTTCAAGTATCCGCATACTGCGAGGAGAAAAATCACGTACAGTAAGTTTTGTTGCAACCCCTCTGCCCAGTGTTCTTCCTATTTTCCCTTCAATATCCTTTGAGGAAGCGCCGTGACGTGCAAGAAGCAGGGAAGCTGCTCCGTCCGTTTCTGCCGCAAGCCCGTAAAGCATATGCTCGCTCCCCACAAAGGTATGCCCCAGCCTCATTGCAAGCTGCAGCGCCTTTGTAAGAGCGGTATTTGATTTTTCGGTAAATCCTCTGAATTCTGTCATTGTGTATCCTTTCGTTAAAATATTCTGTAACATTTTTTTAAAAGCCTCATATATTATATTATGAAACGTTTCATAAATATTTAATCAGGAGGACACAATCATGTTTGGTAACAACAGTTGTATCTGGATCATCGTTCTTATTCTCTTATTCTGCTGCTGCGGTAACGGTAACGGCTGCGGCTCATCTAACGACAACTGCGGCTGTGGCTGCAACAACGGCTGCTGCTAAGTTCAAGGCGCTGAAAACAGCAAATGCAAATTCCGCCGCACGGTAAAAAGTACGTTTGCCGCTTGATTTGTGCGGCGGAATATAAGCAGAAAAGGGGCGGCATAAGCCGCCCTTCAGCCTGTCGATAAACCCACGCACCGCAAAAATGCAGTTTAGTAGTTTTTTCAAGACTAAAATTAAAAAGCTTATACAAAAGTTTTGCCAAGCCGCATAAACGGCTTGGCAAAAACATTTTTGCTTACTTCGTCAAAAGGCCCTCAACGTACCCTCGTACGTCTATCGGGTCTTTTTCCTCGTCTGCGTGTGCCTCTCGAAGGCGGTCAGATTGTCGGTGTACACCTTCCCTGCTCCTAAAAACGAAGCTGCACAGTGCAAGCACTGTGCAGCTCTTATATATCTCTTTTGTTCTACATATATTTATAAGGCATTGCCTTATTTTCACTTGTTCTTTACTGTAACATCAAGCTTGCTGTAGGGTACGTCGATACCGTCCTTGATAAACTGTCTGCGTATAGCTTCAATAGAATCAAAGTAAATATCCCAGTAATCAGCGGATTTACCCCAAAGACGCACCGTAATGCCGATACTGCTGGAATCCATGCTGCAAAGGCGGATAAAAGGAGCCTTGTCACCGTCACGGATAATCATTGCATTTCCTTCGATTGCCTTGTTTATGGATGCAATAGCCTTGTCAAGGTCTTCCTCATAGGAAATGGAAACAAGGTGGTCAACACGGCGTGTTTCAGGGTCGGAGCAGTTTACTACAACTGCAGAAGAAGCAACCCCGTTAGGAATATATATTGCCTTGTTGTCTACCGTCATAAGCTTTGTATAAAGAATAGAGAT
>CAZGRB010000226.1:0-3631 GCA_964527695.1 uncultured Ruminiclostridium sp. | reverse complement strand
CGAATAGCTCAGCATATTTCTCTCGGTCAGATAGTTCACCGTATTCGCCATAGTTTTAAGATTCTGCACAGTCGCCCACTGCCTGAATGCTTCGGGATTTCTTTGCTTTTCCTTGAAGCAGTTTTCAATATCAATTATAAGCGAAACACTCGGATTTGTTCTCACTCCCGAAATTCTTTCACGAAGTCTTTCTTCGGTGTAGTCAGTTCCGAGAGTTTTTGAACGGATGAAACGCTCCTGGCCTTCCGCCCTGAATGAAATATATTTTCCTTGCTTTATCTCATAATTCAGCTTTTGCATATACAATAAGAACTCGTCCCACGACTGCGTTTTCAGAATAGCCTCATCAATATTTTTCCTGAGAAGCGACTTCCAGCTCTTACCCTTTTTATCAAGACTATGCTCATACTGACTTCTGCCCTTTTCCTTAGGCTCAGTTATAACGGATAACCCGTTCTCACGACAAAGCTCATCGCTGAACTCACGGATTTTGTACATAGTCTTTTTCTGGTCGTAGAACTTTTTACCGTCAATAAAACTGACAGAGTTTGCGATGATATGGTGGAGTAGGTAAGCACCGCCTTACCGCATTACTGCGGCAGGTTTGCGCAGACCTCTCCGGGAACCGTACGTACCCCTCTCAAGGTATACGGCTCTGTTACTGCTAGTTCAAAAAAAACTCATTTCTTGTGAATAACACTCTTGTGACACTTTCTGCAAACAATCAGCGTTTTACGTTTTTTGGCAATCATAGCCTGTTCCCATCTTTCCTTGCCTTTTAAATTTTTAAGCTTGTTAATATGATGAACCTCGTAAAACTTGCTGTCCGTAGTTCCGCATAGCTCACAAATGTGTGCTTTCAATCTGTTTTCTAACGTATTTACAGCGTAACCGTAGGCTATCGCCGCATTGCTTATTGTATCGGAATAATCACAATACCTTTTGCATTCCGAATATTTTGCGAAAAAGCAGATTTTTCTGCCCTTTTTGGTTTCGTAAGGAATGCCCCAGTCTTTTCCGACACGGTATTTTGTTCTGATTTTTGAAATACTGCTTTTATGCCTTGAAGCCAATGTTTTAAGACAGCTGTATTCCATAAGATAGGCGAAATAATCAAGTCTGATAAAATTGCTTGCAAGACTGTAATAATTACATATTCCTCTTAACTCTGAATTATATATCATAATAATTTCCAAATCGGTTGAGTTTATCAGATACTTTCTGTGAACAGGAAACAGCTTGCCGCCGTTTGTCTGAACAGCAATACCTTTTGAAAAAATGAAATTATGAATTTTATCCTTAAAAGGTACAAGCAGTTCAATTCCGCCGTTTAAGGTACGCATTTTAACGTGTCCGTTTCCGCCGCGTTTAACAGTATTGCTTCTTCTGACACGGATGTCATAACCGAGAAATCCTGCACATTGACTGCTGTGGGTTACAAGAGTCTTTTCTTCACTAAGCTCCATACCAAGTGTACTGCTGATAAATTCAGCCAATTTTCTCTTAATCTCCAAGCAGTCCTCTTTACTGCCCTTTACAGCAATAAGAAAATCATCCGCATAACGCACATATTTTATTCTTTTGTCAGTTTGTGCCGTACAAGGGATAGACATAAGCCGTTTGCGCTTTACCCTGTATTCTTCAAGAAGCTTTTCTCTTTCTTCTCCGTCAAGTTTCTTCAATCGGTGAGAAATTCTTTTGATTTCATTGTGAGCTTCTCTGTATTCGGGTGTAATATTATCCTTGTTCGGCTTGTCAAAATCTTCTTTCAGCTTCATAACAAATTTATCAAGCTCATGCAGGTAAATGTTCGCAAGAAGCGGAGAGATTATTCCGCCCTGCGGGGTACCGCTATAGGTTTTATGATACTTCCAGTTTTCCATATACCCTGCTTTCAGAAATTTGTATATCAACTTGATGATTCTGGCGTCTTTGATTTTGTTTCTTATCAAGCCAACCAATATCTGATGGTCGATATTATCAAAACAGCCCTTTATGTCACCCTCTACAAACCATCTGGCACCGTTAAATTCCATTTTAATGAATTTCAAAGCGGTATGACAGCTGCGCTTGGGTCTGAAGCCGTGAGATACGTTCAGAAATATCGGTTCGTAAACAGCCTCTAATATCATTCTGAGCGCTTCCTGCACCAGCTTGTCCGAAAAGGTCGGTATCCCAAGAGGTCTTTGTTTACTGCTGTTTTTCTTCTGTATGTATGTGCGCCGTACAGGCATTGGCTGATAGCTTTCATCAGCAAGTGAATTGATAATTTTCTGTATCTTTTCTTCTCCGAAGCCGTCAGCCGTATCCTCGGTTACTCCGGTTGTGCCTGCACCCCTGTTTGCGTAAAGATTTTTGTATGCCGCAAAATATATATCGGGGCGAAGCAAGTATCTGTACAGTCTTGTAAATATTTCGTCTTTGTTGTTTAATGAGTTTTTGCTGAGGTTTGATAAAATTTCCATTGTTGGTTTCAATGAGGTATTCCTCCCTAATCAATTTTCAATTTTATTACGCAGTAACTGCACCCCTTCGCCATGTAAGAGCCGTTAACTCTCTCGGACTACTACGGGTGCTCCGTACCCATGCAGGATTTTCAGACCCAATAGGTCATAGCCTGTCTGTCCTCCTTTCGTTGGCATTCCTGTTTAGGGTATCCCCAGTTAGCAATAAGAACAGGTGAATTCAGATTATCGGCATTGCTTTCGTTTCTTTTCCATAGGTTCTCCTACAGGCTGTATGAATTAGTGATAACAGATAAGTCCACAATCATAACTTATCTTGTTTTCATACCATGGGTTTCAGGCACTTTCCCAAGACTGCACGTAACAGAAGCTTGAAACTTGCATTTGGCAAACCCAGCCTATACCTTGTATCCGATTACCGTTGCGGTTCAGTCGTATCCGATTGCCTTTGGGTAACTTACCGCTTTCCGTTCATACTTTGTTCCCGTTTCAGCTTTCGCCTTTCGGTCAGAACGGTCGTTTTCCGTGTTATCTTACGGCGCAGTTCCTACACTGCTTTTCTTATTGCCCTATCTGGGCGTACGTTATGAACGTGACCTCTGTCGATGTGCGTAGCGCAAACATACTGAAAACGTCCCTCAAAGATTTTATCTGCAAGTTCCATTCCGATTCTGTGAGCAGTTTCGTAATTTACTTCTCCCGGAGAAAAAGATTGTATAACGTGAAAGCCAAGCTTGCCGCCCGTCTTGAAATTATTTCTCTTTACAAGCTCGAACTGCAAAGCCGCTGTTTCAGGTGAACAACCGAAGCCGTCAACCAGAAGCGTATTATCCGTTTTCTTCGGATTCATAATATAGTCGAGAGCCTTGTTCAGAGTAGTGCGGATAGCGTGGATTTCAGTAACTGCCATACTTCCTCAACTTTCTTTTTCATTTCACGGATATCATCGGGGAAAATATTATCCGTTGCGTTTATACGTTTTGCAATCTGATTGATGTTTTTCGCTATACCGCTTATCTGTCTGCATATCTCATCAAGGTCTGTGGTTTCTATGCGGACAAGCTGTCCGTCAATCGCCATTTTTCTCAGATACGCAGATAAATTCTTAACTCCGATAAGCGACATTTTCTTATAAATAAAGTTCTTCTCTTCCTCGGTTACATAGA
>CAZGRB010000225.1:0-3638 GCA_964527695.1 uncultured Ruminiclostridium sp. | reverse complement strand
CTATGTCATTGGAATATCATAAATCTGAAATGCCCTGGGCGAGGTTATGCGAAAAGGCATTACAGCTCGACTACAAAAGTCACAAAACTAATACTTGTGGCTTGCATATTCATATTAACCGAACAGCATTTGGAGAAATACGGGAAGAACAGGATAACTGTATCTCCCGTGTTTTGTATTTTGTTGAGCATCATTGGGAAGAACTTCTGCGGTTCAGCCGTCGTTCTGAGTACACAATGAACCGCTGGGCGGCAAGGTATGGTTACAAAAACACACCTAAAGAGATATTAGAACACGCCAAGAAAGGCTGTAACGGACGTTATTCCTGTATAAATCTTCAGAACTGGAATACAGTTGAATTCAGAATGTTCAGAGGAACTCTTAAAGTAAATACGATAATTGCAACATTAGAGCTTGTTGACCTCATCTGTCAGCACGCTCTTTCTTTTACCGATGAAGAAATTGCAAAAATCGGCTGGACGGAATTTGTCGAGGGTATTGACGAAAATGCCTATCCTGAACTCATAATCTATCTCAAAGAACGCCGACTTTATATTAACGAACCCATTGAAACCGCAGAGGAGGAATAAAATATGTGTGCAGTATTTGGCTTGATTGACTATAATCACAATCTTACAACAAAGCAAAAGGAGAAAATATTGAAAATTCTCTCCAAAGAATGTGAAATACGAGGTACAGACGCAACAGGCTATGCCTTTAATAACGGCAGTCATATTACAATTTTTAAAAGATCTTTGCCAGCAAGAAAAATGAAACTGAAGCTGCCAGATGAAGCTAATGTCATAATGGGACACACTCGTATGGCAACCCAGGGCAGCAACAAGCGTAATTACAACAACCACCCATTTATGGGAAGAATCGGAACTGACCAGTTCGCTCTTGCTCATAACGGCGTAATTTCAAACGACCTGCTTCTTCACAAAAGCGGAGAATTACCGCCTACAATAATAGAAACAGACAGCTATGCGGCTGTTCAGCTTATAGAAAAAGAAAAGCATTTAGGATTTGATTCAATCAGAACAATGGCGGAAACCCTGAAAGGCTCATTTGTATTTACAATCCTTGACAGTCAGGACAACATGTATTTCGTCCAAGGGAATAATCCTCTTTGCATAGTGGATTTTTATGAATACGGCTTTTATCTGTATGCAAGCACAAAGGATATTGTAAACAATACAATCAAGAAAGCAGGACTGGTGCGTTTGTCAAAATCGGAAATACAGACAACTTATGGGGATATTCTTAAAATTGAGAACAACGGTGAAATCACAAAAACAGAGTTCGATGCATTTGACGATTATTACTGTTTCAGCGGTTATGCCCCTATGTCATATCAGTTGCGCCAGCTTAAGGAATTTGCCAACTGTTTCGGTATTGATGAAAGCTATGTTGACTTGCTTGCAGATAATGGCTATACAGCAGATGAAATAGAAGAACTGCTCTATGAGCCTGAGGAACTATTGACGGTAACAGATACGCTTATGTACGAGGGGCTTTACTGTTAGCGTTCGGAAACAATAGCGGATATATACCGAAAAGTGTACTTTAACGGACAGCATAAAAACAGTGATTTGAACGTTCATAAAACACATTTTTGCACTTTTCGTATATATCCGCAAAAGATTTGACATTTACGGACAGGAGGTATTATGAAAGGCAGAACATTCGGCTATGCGAGAGTTTCAACCACAGACCAGCACCTCGACAGACAGATTGAAGCGCTTACCGCTTACGGAGTTGCTGAACGTGATATTATCACAGATAAATTTTCAGGCAAGGACTTCAACCGACAAGGCTATGTTACTCTGAAAGAGCGTATGCTCAGACGAGGGGATATCCTTGTGGTCAAAGAACTTGACCGTCTTGGGCGAAACTATGAGCAGATAAAGGAAGAGTGGCAGGAGTTACAGAAAATGGGCGTGGATATTGTCATAATAGATATGCCAATTCTCAATACAGCAGAAAAGAGCGACCTTGAAAAGTCGCTCATAGCAAATATTGTGTTTGAGTTGCTTGCCTACACTGCTGAAAAAGAGAGGCAGAAAATCAAACTGAGACAACGCGATGGTATTGATATTGCTTTACAGAAGGGCATACCTTTTGGCAGACCTAAGAAAGCTATTCCTGACAACTTCTTTGACGAATGCAGAAAGTGGCTTGAGGGTGAGCAGACGGCAGTTGTTACTATGAAAAGAACAGGGCTTAAGAAGACCACTTTCTACAGGATGGTTAATGAGAATATGAGGGAGATTTCGGCGAAATGTTGAAGGAGTAGCCTTGTGACTACTCCTTTATTTTTTTAATAATATTATTTATAGTGCTTTTAAAATTTTTTGAGAAAAAATAAGCAAACAATGTTGTACGGCACATTGTTTGCTTTATATTATGATACTTTTTTGTTAAGGTCGATATAGGTAAGTATTTCCTTATAAGCGTCTGCAAATTTTACATTGATTTCCACCAAACCGTTTTCGTGTATCATAATTTTATCAATCAGCTCTGTAACCATAGGTCGTGTCAGCCTGTCAATATTTCCATATTTCTTGAAATGTGCAATGAAGTCATTTTCTGAGCCGACTCCGCTTTTTATATTATTTATGGTCTGAGCAAGGCTTTCAATTTTGACGTCAAGGGCAGATTTTTTACGGTTAAGCTCTTCTTTAAGCAGTGTGTATTCTTCTGTGGAAATTATACCAGCCTTCCAATCAGGATACAGGTCCGCCATGCTATGAAGATACTTGGCTCTTTCTTTTTCGTACGCCGAAAGGGTTGCGTTAAGGTCTGCATTTTCCTTCTTGCGTGAAGGTGTATTATTGATTTTATTTATGATTTCATCAAGGTCAACAGCTATTGAAATCAATGTTTGCAAGTACACAAGAACAGCCTTTTCAAGCTTATCAACACGTATTGTGTGATTTGAACAAGCTGAATTCTTCATCTTCCTGTTTGTTATACAACGGTAATAAGAGTAGGTTCCGTAATCATGCTTGTTAGTTTTTTTGTTCATACCTCTGCCGCAATCGGCACATTTAACAAGCCCTGACAGCAAATCGACCGTATTTCTTTTAGGCGGCTTTCGTATGCCCTTATTAAACATTGCCTGTGTTTTTTCAAATGTGGATTTATCAATAATAGGCTCGTGAGTATTTTCAACTACAAACCATTCATCTTCGCTTACAGCTTTATTTTTTTTGATTTTGTAGCTTATTTTCCGATTTTTACCTTGAACCATATTACCGATATACATTTCATTTTTCAGAATACGCCTTACGGAAGAGTCAGGCCATAAGCCGTCTGCGAGCGAGAGGGTAGGGTGTTTATAATTATAACCCTTAAGACGCTTGTAAGCAGATGGATTCGGAATACCCATTTCGTTAAGCGTCTTTGCAATTCCTATTATACTCATACCACCGATAAATTTATCGAAAATCATTCTAACTATTGAGGCTGCTTCCTCATCAATAACAAGTTTGTGATGGTCGTCTGGGTCTTTTTTGTAGCCGTAGCTTGCAAAAGAGCCGATAAACTTTCCTTGCTTTCTGTTCAGGTTTAACGTCCCTCTTACATTTGCAGATGTTGATGCCGCATAGCTTTCATTAATTACGTTAGTGACGCCC
>CAZGRB010000224.1:2353-3671 GCA_964527695.1 uncultured Ruminiclostridium sp. | reverse complement strand
AACAATCGCAAGAGCAATGCTTCTCGGTGTTTACGGCGGCGAAAAGCCCTGGTGCAAGAACGAAAAGGTAAAGTTCTTATGTCCTGCTCCCGGTTATGACAGACATTTTGCTATCTGTGAAAGTATCGGCATTGAGATGATTACCGTTCCTTATCTTGAAGACGGCCCTGATATGGATATGGTTGAAAAGCTTGTAGCTGAGGACGAGGAAATCAAGGGTATCTGGTGCGTTCCCATGTATTCCAACCCCACAGGTATTTCCTATTCCGATGAGGTTGTAAGACGCTTTGCCAACCTTAAGCCCAAGGCTAAGGATTTCAGAATCTTCTGGGACAACGCTTACTGTGTTCATCACCTTACAGATACACCAGATAAGATTCTCAACATTCTTGAGGAATGTAAGAAGGCGGGTAACCCTCACATGGTTCTCATGTTCACCTCTACATCCAAGATTTCATTCCCGGGCGGCGGTCTTGCGTGTATCGGTGCAAGCGCTGAAAATATAAAATTCATCGACAGTCAGATGACATATCAGACTATCGGTTATGACAAGCTGAACCAGCTCCGACACGCAAAGTTCTTCAGAAACTTTGACGGCATTACTGCTCATATGGAGAAGCACAAGGCAATCATTGCCCCCAAGTTCAGAATTGTTCTTGATGTGCTGAATAAGGAAATTGCTCCTCACGGCATTGCCAAGTGGCATAACCCAAATGGCGGTTATTTCGTATCCTTTACAGGTATGGACGGCACAGCAAAGAGAGTTGTTTCTCTCTGTAAGGAAGCTGGCGTTGTTCTCACAGGCGCAGGTGCAACATATCCTTACGGCAATGACCCTCACGACAGCAATATCAGAATTGCGCCTACATTCCCCACTTGTGACGAGCTTCAGACAGCTATGGAAATTTTCTGTGTAAGTGCAAAGCTTGCTTCTGTCGAAAAGTTACTTGAAAAATAATTGAACAAAGCCGCTTCTGTATCAGAGCAGAAACGGCTTTGATTTATATCTTTACAAAATATGAACAAAGTGCTATAATCGCATTAAAGGGGGCGATTCAGTGTGTGGGAAGGTTTATTTGATGAAAAAATGAGAAATCTTTTTATTGAGTATGACAAAAAATTCGGTTGTGACCCTGATACTTATGAAGAAATAGCTTATCATGCTATGTCTTATGATGAATTTGTAGGCTATATTGAAGAATGCCTTGAAAAAGGTCTTGAAATTTGTGACGTGGTAAGATAATTACGTATGATAGAATTAAAACCCCTTGAACTGCATTATTTCGCTGTTCAAGGGGCTTTTGGTACGCCTGATGCG
>CAZGRB010000224.1:0-2343 GCA_964527695.1 uncultured Ruminiclostridium sp. | reverse complement strand
GGAGGCTATTGCTCTATCAAGCTGAGCTACAGGCGCAAAAACAGGTCGGAATACTCCGACCTGTTAATTATATCATATACTGATAAAAATTGCAAGTGCTTAATTTGTCGATTACCCCAGAATCTCCTTAAGCTTATCAGCAACAACGGTTGCAGTCTTTTCGTGAGTCTTTTCTGTGGGGTGCCAGTCTGCGGCGATGCCGTCCGCCTGGTCCTGATTTGCAAGCTTCATTGCGAAAACTGCTGTATCGCCTGTTTCGGCAGAGTAGGTGGAAACTGCTTCTTCAACGCACTTGTAAAGTCCGCTGCCCATTACGCCGAGAACGCAGAGAATCTTTGTGTCAGGATTCTTTTCACGCACCTGCTTTAAGAAATTCACATATTCAGCAGTAAATTCAGCCTGCTTGTCCTTATCGGTCTTGCAGTAGCTTTCATCGTTTGTGCCGAGATTGATTACGATAGCGTCGGGCTGACGTTCAAAGGTCCAGTTGATACCTGCAACTCCTCTTGTATAAGAATAGCCGATAGTATCGTAGTATTTAGGCATAATCTGGTTTGCGGATTTTTTATTTGGGTCGCTTGTATAACCTGAAATAACACCATATCCGCTGATAGCGACAAGGCTGTAGTCGGCGTCAAGCTTCTGTGCGGTCTTGTAGGCATACGCCTTTGTGCAGTCCTCAGTTGAGGTAGAGAAATGATGGTTTCTGTCCTCGTCGTCAACACCATAACCGCAGGTAATGGAGTCGCCTACAAATTCTATGTATAATTCCTTTTCTGCCGTGGGAGTAATTGTGCCCTCAGCTTCAATTGATTTGATTGAAAGAGTGGAGTTTGCTGTTTCGCTGAGCTTGACAAGGGAAATAACAGCAGTTGTCTCTGTTTCGCTTTCAAAAGCGGTAATTGTCTTATTAAGTTCGTCAAGCATCAGGTCTTGTGTGCGCTCGCCGTCAACGTAAATTGCGTAACGTGCGGCATTATCTTCGTTATTCGACCTTGCGGCACTGTCGCCCTTTAATTCGAATTTAACGGATGTGCCTGTAAAAGTGAATTCACAGCCTGTTCCTGAGTAAGCGCATATGAGCTCTTCGTCAAAATCGTCGTAGTAAGCACGTCCGAGAAGCTTTACATTTTCGCTTGTGGGTATGTAGCTCTGAGGTCCTGTGGGAGCGGGTGCTACTGTAACAGTCTCTGTAGTTGTAGTGTTTTCTGCGTTATTTGTGGCAGTATCACAGCCTGTCATTGTGATAAACATTGCAAAAGCGCAGAAAGCGGATAAAATTCTTTTTTTCATATATTTCTTCCTTTAAGATTTTGTTTATATGATTATAGCATTTATCGGGTTAAAATGCAAGTAATTTTACGTCTATTGACATTTATTTTACGCTGTGATATTATGATTTTAACACATGAACCGAGGTGTTTCTATGACAACTGTATATTTTATCCGCCATGCGCAATCAGACCGCTTTGTTCATGACGACCGTACAAGACCTCTGACATCAGAGGGTATGAATGACACAAAACGAATTACTGAAACACTTGAAAATGCAGGAATACAGCATATAATTTCCAGCCCTTACACCCGTACAATCCAGACTGTTACTGATTTATCGGAAAAGCTCGGAATCGGCATTGAAACCGATGAGGATTTCAGGGAACGTAATTCAGGGCAGTGGCACGGAGAGAAGTTTCTTGAATTTATACGTCAGCAGTGGAAGGATTTCAGCTTTCGTATTCTTGACGGTGAATGTCTGGCAGATGTTCAGAAGCGCAATATTTCGGCACTTGAACGCTGGACAGAAAAATATAATGGTGAAACAATCGCAATTGCAACCCACGGTACAGCATTAAGCACGATAATAAATTACTTCTATCCTGATTACAATTACGAAAGCTTTATGCGAATCCTTGACTATATGCCCTATGTGGTGAAAATGGAAATTGACGGGGATAAATGTCTGTCTTCTGAGGAAGTTCTGATTATTGAGAAGGTGTATAAGTAATGTTCGTACGTAAAATAAACGAAACTGACCTTAACGGTCTTTTAAATCTCTATACTTATTTGCATGATAATCCTGTTCCGCCCGAAGGCGAGAGCCTTTCCGCTTTGTGGAAGAAAATACTTGCAGACAGAAATCATCATATAATAGTTGCAGATGAAAACGGAGAAATAGTTTCTTCCTGCGTTTGCGTCATTGTCCCGAATCTTACACACAATCAACGTCCGTACGCACTGATTGAAAACGTTGTAACTCACGAAGCTTACAGAGGAAAAGGTTATGCAACTGCCTGCCTTGATTACGCAAAGAAAATTGCCGAGGATAATAATTGCTATAAGCTT
>CAZGRB010000223.1:0-3710 GCA_964527695.1 uncultured Ruminiclostridium sp. | reverse complement strand
TTTGCTTCACTTCGGCAGATGACTATAACCTGAGGACAGATTTTAGAGCTGTTCATAAGAAGTGCCGCTTTCCTTGCCGAATGGCCTAAGAGCCAGTCTACATCAGCGGGAGCGTAAGCAGTTTTACCTATATTATTCATATTTTGAAACCTCTCTTTCAGATTTTTCTTTGCGTCAGACAGGCGGCTTTTTACTGTTCCTTCGGGAATACCCAGTTCACCTGCGATTTGTCTGACTGTTTGCTCTTTAAGGTAAAAGCGTATGATGATTTCACGGTGAATCGAAGCAAGCCTTGACAGAGAAAAATTAAGCTGTGAAATATCCTCTGCGGCGATAATTTTTTCAATGGGCTGTGGCATTTCCGCCGCCATACCGCCTGCGGTTTCAATGGGCAAGGTGGAATTATGCTTGCTCATAATGTAGTCTGCATATTTATTCCTTGCCATTTTCCAGTACCAGGAATGAAAGCTTACAAATTCCTTTCCGCTTGCAATGACACGCAGGGCTTCGTACAGAATATCCTGGGACAGGTCCTTTGCCGCTTCGGTATCGGAAATCCGCTTTACACAGAACAGATATGTAGCTTCAATCAGCTCATTTGTGATAAATTCATTCATAGATTTTACCTCTTGCAAATCGATTTACGCTTAATAAGTCTGAAAATCTGTAAAAAGGTTCGGTATTTTTATGATAATATTTTTCTGAGATTGTGTCAAGCGGTATATCTGAACTGCCCGAGGTGGCACACCTCTTGACAAATCATTAAAAAAGTATTACAATATGAAAATGAAAATCAATTTCAATTTCGGAGAAATTTTATGGGATATAAAACGAAACAGGGCGAGCTTATTTCATCCATACTGGAAAATAACGCCGACCGTCACTTAACCGCAGAGGAAATCTGCGCAATGCTGAGAGAACAGGGTAATGCGGTGGGAATGACTACTGTCTACCGCAATCTTGAAAAGCTTATTTCCGAGGGGAAAATCAGACGCTTCCGCCTTGAAGAGGGCGAGCCTGCCTGCTATCAGTATCTGGGCGGTGAATGCCACGAGCATTTTCATCTGAAGTGTCTTGGCTGTGGTGAAATAATTCACCTTGAATGTGATTACTTAGGCGACCTTAATGAGCATCTGCTGGAGCATCACGATTTTGTGCTGGACAGAACAAAGATAACTCTTTACGGCACTTGCTCAGAGTGCAGGAAGGCAGGTGCGAAGTGAAACTTATAGAATGTAACGACCTTTGTATGAAATACGAGGGCATCAGCGCCTTTGAGCACGTGACCTTTTCGGTTGAAGAAGGGGATTTTCTCTGTATCGTAGGAGAAAACGGCTCAGGCAAATCCACCCTTATAAAAGGTCTCTTAGGACTTAAGCAGTACAGCAGCGGTTCTATTACCTTCAGCGGCGTAAAACAGCGTGAAATCGGCTATCTTCCTCAGCAGACAGCGGCACAGAAGGATTTTCCCGCAACGGTAGGCGAGGTAGTGCTTTCGGGCTGTCTCAACCGTAACGGTCTCAGTCCTTTTTACAGCAAGGCGAGCCGCAGACGTGCAGAAGAAATGATAAAGCTTATGAAGCTTGAAAATATCATCGGCAAAAGCTACCGCGGACTTTCAGGCGGTCAGCAGCAGCGAGTTCTCCTTGCCCGTGCGCTTTGTGCAACCGAAAAGCTGCTGCTTTTAGACGAGCCTGTATCGGGTCTTGACCCTATGGTGACAGCGGAAATGTATGACGCAATCAGAAGCCTTAACCGTGAAAAGGGAGTTACCGTAATCATGGTCTCCCACGATATTCATAACGCTCTTCACTGCGGAAATAAGATGCTTCACATGGCGCAGGGCAGGTATTTCTTCGGAACGAAGGAAGAATACAAGAAGATACCCGAATTCAAAGCAATGGCAGGAGGTTGTCTGAACGATGAATGAGATAATTGGTATTTTCAGCTACAGCTTCATGCTGCGTGCGCTTATCGTGGGTGTGCTGGTTGCACTCTGTGCGGCACTCCTCGGCACAAGCCTTGTGCTCAAGCGTTATTCCATGATAGGCGACGGTCTTTCTCATGTGGGCTACGGCGCTTTTGCAATTGCGGCGGCGGCAAATCTTACACCACTCTATGTTGCAATCCCTACGGTAGTTGTTGCGGCGTTTCTTTTGCTAAGACTTACCAGAAGCAGCAAGATAAACGGCGACAGCGCCATTGCAATTCTGTCGTCAAGCGCCCTTGCAATCGGCATGATAGTGCTGTCGGTGACAAAGGTTTCCATTGACGTAAACAGCTATATGTTCGGCAGTATCTTAGCCCTTACGGATAATGATGTAATACTTTCGGTAATCTGCTCTGTAATTGTCTGCGTAATGTATCTTGTGTTCTATCACAGAATTTTTGCAGTTACCTTTGATGAAAGCTTTTCCAGTGCAACAGGCATACGCTCGGGAATTTACAACACCCTTATCGCTGTACTTACAGCAATAATCATTGTTGTGGGTATGCGTCTCATGGGCGCACTGCTGATTTCCAGCCTTATGATTTTCCCGTCCCTGACATCAATGCGCTTCTGCCGCAGCTTCAGAGGTGTCACAATCTGCTCGGTTATCGTGTCGGTGCTGTGCTTCACGGCAGGACTTATTGTTTCGTACTATATTGACATTCCCACAGGTGCGGGAATAGTAGTGCTGAATCTGATATGCTTCCTTATTGCGGCGGTAGTGGGGAAGATTACCAAGAGAAATGAATGAGGCGAGCCTTTTATAAAAAAATATTTAATCCCGCAGTTGCAAAACGGGTAGCGATACATAAGTATTCGCGAATATTGTATAAAATTTAATACAGCGGATTATGGAAAACAGGTTATCTTCACAACGAATGATGGCCTGTTTCTTTATGTGTAATAAAAAACAACAGCCTGCATTCTGTGGAAAGGGGCAGAATGCAGGCTTTGCTATAATTATTATTATGTTAAGTAAACTTCTGAATCTCTGCATATGCTTTGCGATAGAGTTCAGATATTTTATCTACGGCATTATCATCAGAAACTGTCATAACATCACAGTACATAATTCTACCCCAATTTTCAATCTCAGGCTTTATTTCGAAATTAAGAGGATTCTCTCCCATTGTATCTAGGAATAAAGCTTTCTTTTGTGACGACTTGTTATATATCATAAGATAAACAGCTATATTTTTATCAGTGGATTGGGATAAATAATAAGTCAATTCAAATTCAAAGCCTGCCTTAGCCGAAAACAAAATGGACGAACTTATATCTGAAATTTTAACATTATCACGTGATTTTCTAGGCTGCCAGATTTTTAATTTTCCTAAATCGGAAAGCTGTTCATTTACCTGCTCTGCAAGCTTTCTGTTTTTGTATCTGTCATCCCAGTCAGATGAGTTATCTTCAATTGCTTCTTCATTAACAGACACTGCCGACGAACATTTCAGAACACTTTGCAAATTTGCAAGCTCACTTTCTGAAATTTTATCGTCATTATCATTTTGGATAGACTTATAAAAATAAGAAATAAATCTTTTCAGTTTATTAAGGTGCCTTTTGTCATCTTCAGAGAACTCCTTGCCATAACTGTTATAATTATTATAATCATCATAATAATCATAAATAATTTCCTTAAGGCACTTTTCGGCATTTTCAGTGTTTCCAAACTGTTCAATCAACTCTATGTCAACTGGATTTGAAGCAAGATACT
>CAZGRB010000222.1:0-3711 GCA_964527695.1 uncultured Ruminiclostridium sp. | reverse complement strand
TTGACGGTGTTGAAAGAAAGTACATAGAAGAAGTAGGCGCTATGAATATCTTCTTTATCATTGACGGCGAAGTTGTAACTCCCGAACTCCAGGGATCTATCCTCCCCGGTATCACAAGAAAGTCCGTTCTTGAACTCTGCCGCAAGTGGGGCATGAAGGTTTCCGAAAGAAGAATTGCTATTGACGAAATTGCAGAAGCATACAAGGCAGGCAAGCTTCAGGAAGTATTCGGCTCAGGTACAGCCGCAGTTATCTCCCCTGTCGGTCACTTAAAGTACGGCGACCTTGTAATGGAAATCAACGATAACAAGATTGGCGAGGTTTCTCAGAAGCTTTACGATACAATGACAGGTATGCAGTACGGCAAGCTTGCTGATGAAATGGGTTGGATTGTTCCCTTAAAGAAGTAATCAGATACAACTGCACATAAGAGGATTTTCTATGATTAAAAAGACATTGGCCCTTATCCTTACAGCGGTTGTGCTTCTTTCAGGCTGCAGCAACAGCGGCGGCACGGCTCAGACAACAACTGAAAGTACCGCCGCACCCTCTGAAGCGTGGGAATATGAATTCTATATTGAAGACCTCGATTATTTTATGAATCAATACCTTCAGAACTACGACTCAGCAAGAAACGCTTTTGCAAATGAGGACGGGGCTGCTGTAAGAAATTATCTTGAAAATGTACTTGAAGCTCTCAATAGTCTTGAAAGCGTAATTTATCCGCCTGATCTTGAAGAGGTTCACAGTAAGTTTCTTTTCGCTGTCGGGCTTCAGCAAGAACTTGCTGAATGTAATACAGAAATAAGCTATTACATAGGGGATACCAGTTCTTTAACTTCTGATGATTACAGTGAACTGAATAATCTGAACAGCAAGGGGAACAGTCTCTTATCAAAAATCAGAGACGGTAACGATATCCAGAAGGCATGGATAAATGTCAAGAATGCTGCTTTCGCAAATTTGCCAAACGGCGAATACAAAGCCTATGTTTCTACTCTTGAAATCTTATGGCAGTTATACATAGTGAATTATAACAGGATTTATGATGTACTTTTCAACAACGGCGGAGACGATATTCAGCTTCTTTACGAGAACTGTCTGGAAACATTATCTGAAATAGAAAATATGGAAGTGCCCGAACAACTGAAGCTCTATCACGATGATATCATCGCGGCAATTCCCTATGACCGCGAATACCTTATGACGGTAAAGTCTTTAAAAGAGCTGATCGACAAATATCAGGTAACTGCTCCCGAAGATGCTCCCGCTGATGTGCGATCACAAATAGAAAAATATTCGGAAATTATCTATAATTATCCCAGCGAGGATAACACTGAATACTTTGCTTTATACAATGCGGTTATCACCGCACTTGATTTTGCAGACGCACAGGCAGGACAATAAGTTAATACGTCCCCTCAAGCCACGAGGGGCAGGAAAGGAATAAAACAAAATGAACAACACAGAAAAAGTAATGGACAAAATTGTTGCCCTCTGTAAGGGCAGAGGCTTCATCTACCCCGGCAGTGAAATCTACGGCGGTCTTGCAAACACATGGGACTACGGCCCCTTAGGTGTTGAACTCAAGAACAACATCAAGAAAGCATGGATGAAGAAGTTCGTTCAGGAAAACAAGTACAACGTAGGTCTTGACAGCGCGATTCTCATGAATCCCCAGACATGGGTTGCTTCAGGTCACATCGGCGGCTTCTCCGACCCTCTTATGGACTGTAAGGAATGTAAGACACGCCACAGAGCCGACAACCTTATCGAAGACTTTGACGGCACAAATGTTGCAGGCTGGACAAACCAGCAGATGACTGACTACATTGCTGAAAAGGGTATTGTCTGCCCCAACTGCGGCAAGGCAAACTTCACCGATATCCGTCAGTTCAACCTTATGTTCAAGACATTCCAGGGCGTAACCGAGGACAGCAAGTCCGAGCTTTACCTCCGTCCCGAAACTGCTCAGGGTATTTTCGTAAACTTTGCAAATATCCAGCGTACAACACGTAAAAAGATTCCTTTCGGCGTAGGTCAGATCGGTAAGTCCTTCAGAAACGAAATCACACCCGGTAACTTTATCTTCCGTGTACGTGAATTCGAGCAGATGGAACTTGAATTCTTCTGCAAGCCCGGTACAGACCTTGACTGGTTCTACTACTGGAAGGATTTCTGCAAGAACTGGCTTCTCTCCCTTAACATCAAGGAAGAAAACCTCCGTCTCCGTGACCACAGTGCAGAAGAGCTCTGCTTCTATTCCAAGGCTACAACTGACTTTGAATACCTCTTCCCCTTCGGCTGGGGCGAACTCTGGGGCGTTGCTGACAGAACAGACTACGACCTTAACCAGCACATCAAGACCAGCGGTCAGAAGCTTGAATACTTTGACCAGGAATCAAACGAAAAGTATGTTCCCTACGTTATCGAGCCTTCTCTCGGCGTAGAGCGTCTGTTCCTCGCTGTTGTTACCGAGGCTTATGATGAGGAAGCTCTGGAAGACGGCACAACAAGAACAGTGCTCCACTTCCACCCCTACCTTGCACCTGTAAAGGCAGCTGTTCTTCCTCTTTCCAAGAAGCTTGCTGAACCTGCACAGGCACTTGCTGACGAGCTCTGCAAGTACTTCCCTGTTGATTACGATGACGCAGGCGCTATCGGTAAAAGATACAGAAGACAGGACGAAATCGGTACTCCCTTCTGCATCACCTACGACTTTGAAAGTGAAGAGGATAAGTGCGTAACCGTTCGCGAGCGTGATACAATGCAGCAGGTACGTATCCCCATTTCTGAGGTTAAGGCATATATTGAGGAAAGAATTTTCTTCTAAGCCGTGAGCCACGGCCGGCAGTTCCGCCTTTAACAAGGCAGACTAAATAAATGGTGATTTTTAACGGCGGACACCGAATCAGGTTTCCGCCGTTTAAATTAATATATAAGGAAAAAATGAAAAAATTAAGAATTAAATGTCCCTTTGCGGGCTATGGTCACATAGTTGCTTATATAACGATGATTTTATCTTCTGCCGCAGCGGCATTTTTCGGGCTTCTTTGTGCAGCTGTCTTTATAAGCGCAGCAATTACCGCACTGCTTACTCTTGCCGTAGGGTATTTATGGCTCAATCGCCTTACAGATGAGGACAGAATAAAAATCGAAAAAGCCGAAGCCCATGTATGGTGCAAGCCGAATGAAGAAGAAAAGCGACGTGCGGCAGAAACTATGGCGGTTTTTCATTCTGAATTTATATTCGCTTTTATTCTTGTCGCCGCAATAGTAATTCCTCTCGCGTTAAGCGACGACTTTCCGATTACTCCCCTGTTCATTTTTATTGTAATCGCGACATTTCTGCTTATTGCAGGATTTTATGCGTGGAGCATTATACGGAACAGAATATGGCGGATTATGGACGACAGCGCAGAATGTACCGTTCTGCCCGTTTCCTCGGTTTACGCGGTAAAACACAGCTCAAAGGGAAGCTGGACGGTTAATAATTACGCGGTAATTCATACGAACAAGGGAAAACTCATTCTCCCTGCCCAATCCGAAAGAATGAGCAGAAGCAAGGCGAAAAAATACCGCCCCGCAAAAGTCGAAAAGGTGTGTGTTGTAAAATATAAGGGTATGATTACATATTTTCCTATTATGCAGCATAAGCCTGTTGTTATGCCGCAGTCATACCGAGACGCAATGTAAAGAGAGCACCTAAGA
>CAZGRB010000221.1:984-3729 GCA_964527695.1 uncultured Ruminiclostridium sp. | reverse complement strand
GTAAAAGGTTAGTTTTCGCTAACCCAATAATAAAAAAATAAGCAGTTCAGCTTATAATTTTCTCAGAAAGAAAGGTTAGATTAAACTAACCCGCTGTCAAAAAAATAAGAACTGAAGCTGTTAAACAGTAACAGCTTCTGCCAACTCTTTATCAATATTGTATCTGCCGTCCTTAATGGAAACTACACAGCCGCCCTTCATATGAGAAATAACAGTGATAGGCTCACCTGCATAGCAACCTAAAGAAAAAAGAAAAGCGTCAAGTTCTTCATCATCGGTTACAATTTTTTTAATGATATATTCCTTACCATCCTGTGCTTCCATTAAATTCATCACTTTTCGCCTCTTTTTCAATAAACATAACATTTGTTAGACTCCACAAACTTTTTAAAGTATAACACAATAATGACACTTTGTCAATAGTTTTTGCCTTTTATAGCAAAAATCGACAAATAGCATAATTTTTTTCATATATTGAGATACTTATTGACAAAATAGACCACAAAAAATTACTTAAACCATTTTCCCTGTCCATATAAATAATATTAAAGACCTATGAATTATATGCCTTTTATCATATAATTTAAACGCAATACTGCTCAAGAACGGATTTAAGCGCACTGACACTTGCGTTGTGTATTCTTGCAACAGGAATGTCATTCTTTTCTGATTTTCTGGACACACTTAACGCCATTTTGTGAGAACAGGTATTTGTAAATACAACCATTAAATCAGGCGTTCCCAGTTTATTTTCAAAATCAGCCGGCATCTGTGTAAACACCTTTGCTTTACAATTATATGAACGGCATATTTCCTTATATCTTGTTGCCATTCTGTCGTTTCCTCCGACTACTACTACACTCATAATTTACCTCCAAAACAGTTAGTTTTAACTAACTGTAAAATAAATTTTGTTAGTATCCTCTAACAAAATAATATCACATTATAATACATTTGTCAAGTATTTTTTTAATAAAATACCTGCATAATAGTCAATTCTACTATGCAGGTATAATAATTACGGATTTTCAAGGGATTTTTCAAGAAATACCTTTGTTTTTTCACTTTTAGGATTGCCAAAAACCTCTTCAGGTGTTCCAATCTCTTCAATGACGCCATCTGCCATAAAAATGACCTTATCGGCTACACCTTTTGCAAAGTTCATTTCATGTGTCACGACAACCATTGTTCGGTCGGAATTCTTCAGTTCACGTATTACCCTGAGAACCTCACCGGTAAGCTCAGGGTCAAGAGCCGATGTGGGCTCATCAAAGCATAGAATGTCAGGCTTCATAGCAAGAGCACGGGCAATTGCTACACGCTGCTGCTGACCGCCGGAAAGCTCGCATGGATAGGAATTAACCTTTTCCCTGAGTCCTACCATATCAATCAGACGACGGGAATTTTCGTCTATCTCTTTCAGAACTTCTGCCTTTTCTGACTTTGTAAACCGCTCTCCGCTCTTTTTTGCTGTTACCATAAGTTCAGGAGCAAGTGAAACATTCTTCAAAACCGTATACCGGGGAAAAAGATTGAAGGACTGGAACACAAGTCCGAAATGAAGCCTTTTCTCTCGTGCTTCTCTGTCAGAAAAAGTCATGCCGCCCTCAAATAAAACCTCGCCATTTACGGTGATTCTTCCCTCATCAGGCTGTTCGAGAAAATTCATACACCGAAGAAGCGTTGTCTTGCCACTTCCCGATGAACCGATTATAGCAAGAACCTCCCCTTTTTCAAGCGAAAAGTCAATTCCCTTCAACACTTCGGTTTTGCCAAAATTCTTATAAATATTTTCAACTTCAAGAAATGCCATAGAATCTCCTTTTCATCAGCCGCTGTAATAATTAAGCTTCTTTTCCACATAGTTGAGAAGAATTGAAAGCAGACCCGAAAACAGCAGATAAAATGCACCTATGTAGAACAAAGGCCAGATAATAGCTTTGAGTGAAATTATTGTTTCAGCCGCCTTTACAAGCTCAGTTACAGCAATTACTCGTGCAAGGGACGTATCCTTTACAAGTGTAATTATTTCATTACCCATCGGAGCAACTATACGTTTTATAACCTGAAATAGTACGATTTTAAAGAAAATCTGTGTTTTGGTCATACCGAGAACCTGACCTGCTTCATACTGACCTTTGGGAATACTCTCAATACCGCCACGGTAGATTTCGGAAAAGTAGCAGGCATAATTGACTATAAAAGCAATAAGTACTGCCACAAGTCTGTCAAGAGCACGCCAGCCGAAAAGAAGTCCCGGACCATAGAAAACAATTATTATCTGGAGCATCAGAGGAGTACCTCTTATAATCCAGACGAATGTCTTTGTAAGCCATTTTATCGGTTTTATTTTCGACATGGAACCAAAGGTTATAATAAGTCCTAACGGTATTGAACACAATAGCGTTACTGCAAATATAAGCAATGTTGTAAGAAAGCCGTCAGCCAGCTGTGCGGTTACTTCTAAAAATGACATATAAAAATCCTTTGGTCAGTTATCAGAACGCATAAACGTCTGCAAGGTCATACTTTTCTGCAAGAGCCTTTAATGTGCCGTCTGCAACAAGTTCATCAATTGCAGCATTAACCTTTTCGAGCGTAACTGTATCTTCAAGACGGAGACCGACTGCATATTCTTCGGGAGCAAGTTCAACACTATCAACAATCATAAGATCATCATAGTCTGTACCTTCACCGATAGAAGCCTTTGCCATTACATAGTCAATAACACCGATTTCAGTTGTT
>CAZGRB010000221.1:0-974 GCA_964527695.1 uncultured Ruminiclostridium sp. | reverse complement strand
AACAAAAGCGTTCTGAGAAAGAACAGAATCCGCTTCGATAGCTGTCTGACCTGCAGAACCTTCTTCTGCTGTTACTGAAGCACCTGCCATAGAATCAACATCTGTATACTTTTCTGCATTATCAACCTTGATTACTGCAACCTGCTTGTTTCTTACATAAGCGGTGGAGAAAGCCATATTTTCCTTTCTTTCTTCCGTAACTGTAAGGCCGTTCCAGATAGCGTCGATAGTATTGGACTTAAGCTCAACTTCCTTCTTTGTCCAGTCAATTACCTGGAATACAGGATCTACGCCAAGCTTTTCACATACAGCCTTTGTAAATTCTGTTTCAAAGCCTGTAAGCTCACCGTTTTCGTCATAGTAGTTCATGGGTTCGAATAATGTGATACCTGCAACAAATGTACCCTTGTCCTCAATGTATTCCCAATCTGTCTTTTCTTCCTGTGAGCAGGAGGATACGCCAAGAACCATTGCTGCTGTGAGAATTAATGATAAAATCTTTTTCTTCATAATATTTTTCCTTTCTTTTTACAGTATGGTATTTTGTTAATATAATACCATACTAAAGCATTTACACCATATCTTAACATAATTAAAACTTTTTGTCAACCGAAAAAAGGCTTTTTCAACTGTATTTACTAACTTTCGGCAAAAACACAAAACCGAAGCAGAATTATCCGCTCCGGCTGTATACTATTATATAATAAGCGGCTCCATCTTGCTCAGATCAAAGGGTGTTTCCTGATAAACACAGAAATTAAGCCAGTTGGAATACATAAGCCCTGCTGCACCTCTCCATGTAAAATCAGGCGGCAGTTCAGGATTATTCTCAGGGAAATAATTAAAAGGAAGCGGAACATTATCAAGCCCCTTTTCAACATCCCTTAAATACTCTTTTTTCAGCGTATCCCTGTCGTATTCCCCGTGACCTGTTATAAAAATCTGACGAGTGGTTCTGTCGGCGGCTATATATG
>CAZGRB010000220.1:0-3756 GCA_964527695.1 uncultured Ruminiclostridium sp. | reverse complement strand
CAAAATAAAAGTGACAGTTACATTTGGTGCGACATTATAAGTCTTACACGGTACGCATAGTAAGTTTAATTTAAAATCTTTTCGCTATCGACGAACGGAACGCATATGCGTTCCCGAGGAGGCCGTGGAAAATGCCCTTTTTAGGACACTTTAGTGTCCCACTCTTCTTTTGGGCAAGCAAAAAGAGAATAAACCGCCGATAGGCGAAAGCGCTTCGCCTGACAAAATTTCGGTATTGTAAAATCGGCGGAAATGTGCTATAATATAAAAATGTGCAGAGAAACTGCTTGTTTAAGGCATTTTGCACACATCTGACAAAAAATTACTCAGAATTTAGTAACTAATTTTTGCAACAATTTTCTTTAAAATGAAACTTTTTTGAAAAAATCGCCTACTACTAAGTGTAGGTCGGAAAAGCGAGGTGAACCTTTTGGGCAGCAATGCGCTTGACGCCTATTTCAACAGCGTTTACAGCGAGACATTTGCCTCTGTTTCCCGTTATGTCGTAAGCAAATGCGGCAGTATTCAGGAATCCGAGGATATTCTCCAGAATATTTATGCACGTTTCTATCAGCGTATTGCCAAGAAAGGTTACGAGGATATAGAAAACGCAGAGGCTTTTGTCATTAATATAGCAAAATTCGAATGCAAAAACTATTTCGGCTTCATCAAAAAGCACAGCGTAAGCAGTTCCTTTGCTGATTTCAGCGAGGAGCAGATGGTTGCGGTTGAGGCAGAAATGTCCAGAGAGCAGAAGAGCCTTGAGGACGTACTCTGCAATTCCCTTGTGGCAAAGCAGATTTTCAATGATATTGCAAACGATGACCCTGTAACAGGCAGAATTTTCTATCTCCACTTCGTATGCGATATGAAGCTGGACGAGATAGCAAAGGCACTCGACCTTAATCTTTCAACGGTAAAAAACAAGCTTTACCGTACTATTGAAAGACAGAAAAAGAAATTTAATCTTTGATTTTACATAAAATTCACAGGAAAGGAGGACGCAGTTTTGAATAAAAATGATTTTTACAAAGAGCTGATGACATCATACTCTCTTGACCCTGAAAAAATCAGAATGAATGCGCTGAAGCAGGCAAAGAAGCCTATGTGGCAGAAGGTTGCTTCAACATACTGGAAGCCCGCTATGGGCGTAGCTGCCGCTGCAGCTGTTACAGTCGGCGCAGTTGCCTTTACAAACCGTCCCTCCGCACCTGATGTCATTGTCGCTCCCGAAGCAGCTATGTCCGCTTCCCAGCGACTTGTGGAAGCTGATAAGAACTATTATAATATAGCAGAAGAAGATGTAATCTTTACAGATATGTACGTTACATTCATGGAGCCTGTAAGCTACAATGAAATCCTTATGATGATTTCTGCCGTTGACGATTCGGGCAACATCGCTGTCAACGCATTGTATCTTGAAGATGAAGTGGTAAGAAGAGACGATGTAGACGGTTTTGCCGCTGAACACGCAGATGAAGATGTTGCTGTTGCCGCAAAGCTCTCTCTCCCCATGAGCTATTATCGTGACGTTCAGGACCTTTCACTGGTTTATCTTGCAGAGCTTGGTTCTGCGGAGCTGAATGACGAAACCTTTGTTCCTCTTGACGTTGAGGACGGCGATCCCCTTGAAAACGATCATCTCAGTATTGTTCCTTCTGTTACAACCACGCCGGTTGTTACAACAACTCCCTTCTCCTTTGAGGAAATTCCCGAAACAACAACTGAAGAAGCTCCTGTTATCGGTGAATCTGCGGGTGACAGTACTGTAATTCCTCCTGTGACAACCACAGAGGAAAAAGAAGCTGAAATTACCGTGGACACCACAGAAATTATTGTAACCACAACTCCTGAAACAACTCCCGAGGAAACGACAACCACATATTACCGCGGCGATGTGGGTCTTATGACTGAGATTTACGAGCTCAATGTTCCCAACGCTCTCAACACCTATATCGTGGGCAATAACGTTGTTGTTCTTTCCAAGGAAAAGGCATATATCTATACAATCGGCGCCTTTGCAGGCAGTCAGTACGGAAATGCGATTGATGTTATCAATCCCAAGCTTGCGTATAAGGACGAAACCAGAATAATCCTTACAGGCTGTTCTCCTGACGGCATACGAAATATACTTATATCCTTAAATGCACAGGATGACACATATTTTGTATATGATGCAGGTCAGAATATCGGAAACAACGAAATAGCTTCTGTTTCCTATTGCGAAGAGGCTGATAAGTTTTATCTCAAGGCTGTTTCCCAGACCAGCACACTTGTATATGAGCTCCATATATCAAGTGATTCTCAGCTGACTTTCCGTCCACTTGTTGAGGTGGAAGCGCCTGTCTCCATTGCAGGCAGCAGCGGTGATATCCTTTACTTTACAACAAATGCAGGCGCTGATAAGACAACTCTTTACAGTTTTAACTGTCTCGACGGTACTCTTCTCGAATACGCAAGCTTTGAAAGTAATATAGTAATCAGGAGAAGCGCTGATTTCAGAAGCTTCGCTATATTCCTTGACGACGGAACAGCTTATATTTTCGACGCTGAAACAGGCAGACTTGTGGCTGCGCAGATTGATGACACGGTTCAGATAACTGCTGACGGCGGTACAACCTACTACTCTGCAGGCGGCAATGTTTATATGCTCAATGTTGCAGGCGAAATCTGCGAGGCTGATAAGTCCGTTTCGTTCAATAAAGAGATTGAACAGCAGTTTGTAATCAACGAAATAACCTCCGAAAAGGTTGTTGTAATTCGTGATGACGGAAAAATATGGTAAAATAAAGCCACCCGACAGGGTGGCTTTTAGTTTTTCCGACAGCACTCCTTACAAAAGAGAGCCTTGAGCGGAAATCTAACTTTTTATTGTGCGGAGCGACCGCAGGGAGCGGAGCGCAGCGGGCGGCGAAGCCGCCCGCAAGGCCCTGCTGCGCACCATCGGTGCGCAGCAGGGCGCTTTTTGCGCCTGCATCGCAGGCGCAAAAAGCGATTGAGGCGGCGCCAACGGCGCCGCCTCAATTATTGCACAATATTAAAATCAAACAAATGACAGGCAAAACCGCACAAGACGGTTTCCCATACTGCTATCTGTCGCTCAGATTTTCGTACTCTCTTCTGGGCTGAACATTCATATATGCAGGACGGATAATCTTCTTGCCGTTGATAAGTTCCTCGATTCTGTGCGCTGACCAGCCTGCAATTCTTGCAGTGGCAAAAAGAGGAGTATAGAGCTCTGCAGGCAGACCCAGCATTGTATAGCAGAAGCCGCTGTAAAAGTCGATATTTGCGCTTACGCCCTTGTAGATACGGCGTTTTTTGGCAATAACCTCAGCCGCAAGTCTTTCAACAGAAGCATAAAGGCGGAATTCCTTTTCCATACCCTTTTCAACCGCAAGCTTTTCTACATAGCCCTTGAATGCGCCTGAGCGGGGGTCGGAAACCGAGTATACTGCATGCCCCATACCATAGATAAGACCGCTCTTGTCAAAAGCTTCCTTATTGAGAAGTTTTTCAAGGTATGCGCAAATTTCTTCGTCATCATCCCAGTTTTTAACTGTTGCTTTAAGCTCGTCAAACATCTCAACAACCTTTAAGTTTGCGCCGCCGTGCTTGGGACCCTTAAGAGAACTTAATGCAGCCGCAACTGCAGAATAAGTATCAGTTCCCGATGATGTTACAACGTGCATGGTAAAGGTAGAGTTGTTACCGCCGCCGTGTTCTGCATGAAGAACAAGCGCGAAGTAAAGAACA
>CAZGRB010000219.1:0-3796 GCA_964527695.1 uncultured Ruminiclostridium sp. | reverse complement strand
TGAACAGTATTCCGCCCCATGGGAAAAAGTCATAATCAACGCCGAAATTGTGACCTTCAATTGTAAGAGGCGCATGCCACAGGCCCCAGATGATACCTCCTGCGATAATTGCCGCAGGCTTACCCATAAGCTCCGTAAGCTTCGGCATCATATACCCTCTCCAGCCCCATTCCTCACCGAAAGCAGGAAAGAAAATTATGATTGAAGCGGAAATCTGAAGCAGGAGAGTACCTGTTCTGACATTCATACGGTCAAAGGAGAAAGCTTCGCTGAAGCTTAAATCCCCTGCAAAAACCTGCCACAGGAATATTGACCCGATAACAGCTTCCACGAGTTTTACTGCTACAGAAGCTATGTAATATTTTGCGTTACCCTTGAAATTAAGCCCTAAGTATGAATTTTTAAAGCCCTCTTTTGTCACAAGTCTTGTGATAAGGTGTGCAACTGACGGAACCAGCATACCGAAAACGCCTACCGCATAAGCGGCGGTTGCTGCCTTTTCCGAGGCATAAATCGGCTCACCGTAAACGCTGTTCAGTATGGGAATAATTATCCAGAACGGGATAAAGGCAATAAGCAGATAGATTACAAGTCTCTTGATTGTGTCTTTTTTACTGTTCATAAGCTTCTGCCCCCTTTTTGTAAAGCGGAATGCTTATTTTGCAGGAAACCCAGTAAAGCAGGATTGAAACCGCAGGGAAAATACTCAGAATAATCATTGCCGTGTCCCCTGAAAGTAATGTCATAACCGTTTCCATTAAATTTTCGCTTTCTAAAATGAACGAAATATCACCGAAAAGAAAGTAGATAAGCCCTATGACAACCAGAGCACCCAGCGAGCCGAACTTTACGTTGTTTCCCAACTGTATGCCGAAGCGCAGATAAAAGGGATTAGCGAAAGCGGTATAAAGGATATTCATACAGAAGAAAATCATCAGCGACGAGCCCATGGAATACATAGTGCTGTCTGCAATAAGGCAGATAACCGTGTCTGTAAGAAAACAGATTACAAGGGTAGCGATATTTACAATGAGAAGCGTGTAATACTTGCCTTCGACGTGTCCCTTTGCGCCTGAGGGGCAGGAAATATTGAAGCTGCCGATAGTCCGCTTTTCATCAGCGGCAAAAAGCTGATGGTCGAATATACTTACCATGAAGAACATAGCGAAATAAATCATAGGACATACGCTCATAAGTATCCCTTCCAGACTATGTTCAGGTGCAGAAGCGATAGCGAGCAGGATTGCAATAATGCTGATTGCATCCATAGCCCCTAAAACGATTAAGTCAAGCTTGTATGCGAGGAAGTTTTTATAAATGATACCGCTCATTATTTCTCCCTCCTTTTGAAAATAAACAAGAGTAAAGCAAACTGAATCAGAATTACGCCTATAAGCATAAGGGGAGCAAAGGGCGCAACATTTGTAATAAAGTCACCCAGGTAAGCTTCCATAATTACGTCACGTTCAGCGTGACCGGGAGGCAATGCTGTCAGCTTACCCATTATGGGGCCCATAAAACCGAACACGGCGGCAAACATGAAGCCTGTCATAACAAGTCCGCCCTTATCAACGGACTTGAAGAAATATATAGCCGCACCGAAAACTACGCTCATAAGAGCCATAAAGGTAATAAACAGAAGTGACAGCCCTATATCGTTGCCTGTAACCGTAGTGCCTGCTGCGTAAGCAATGATATATGTAAGTGGAATTGAGATTATTAAAGATACAGCCATACCGATAATATTCATAACAGTTTTGGCAAGAGCAAGCCTTGCAGCGCTTACCTGCGTTGAACGGCGGAAATAATCCCATATTGGCTTAGTAATATCCTTTGTGGCTGTGTCTAATGGAAGCATGGCAAACATACTTGCTGCCATTACAGGAATGAGTTTTATTATATTCATGCTGCCGCTTATGGCATCTTCGGGTATAATAAGTCTGAGGTTTCCGAATCTGAAGCTGAGCAGTACGAGAACAGGAAACAGGATAAAAATCAGTGAGCTTATGCCGCATGCAAGTAGCGGCTTTTTCATAAGCAACAATTCACGGTATAAAAGGGCGGCAAATGATGGTTTTTTCATTATGACCACTCCTTTTTCTCTCTGTTTACATAGAACAGCATGATTTCTTCAAGGTTTGTCTTTTCGATAAGCGCGCCCGAGTATTTCTGCTTGGCTTTGGCCCTGTCAGCAACCATAGCTTCCACACCGAAATCGGTGACTCTTGCGCTGACATAATCCTCAGCGGCAATTTCCCTGAAATCGTCCTTGCCGCATTTCAGAATGCCGTGGCTTTCAAGGATTTCGTCCTTGTAGCCTGTCAGCAGAAGCTTACCCTTATCGATAAAGGTAACGCAGTCAGCGATTTTATCAAGGTCGCTTGTAATATGTGAGGACATAAGGATGGAGTTTTCCTCGTCCTGTAAATATTCACGGAAAATGTCAAGGATTTCGTTTCTTACAACGGGGTCAAGACCTGTTGTGGCTTCGTCCATGATGAGAAGTCTTGCGCCGTGGGAAAGTGCGGCAGAAATCTGAAGCTTCATCTTCATACCCTTTGAAAACTTTGCAATCTTCTTCTTTCTGGGCAGACTGAAACGGTCGAGGTATTCAAAATATTTCTGCTCGTCCCATGCGCTGTAAAGCCCTCTGAACATCTTGCCTACCTGAATGGCATTAAAGCTTTCGTGAAAGGGGATTTCATCAAATACAGCGGCAATATGCTCCTTGATTTCGTACTCGTTCTGAATGTGGTCAAGCCCCAGCATTTTTATTGAACCGCTGTCGCATTTTGTAATGTTGAGCAGAGCGCGGATTGTGGTAGTCTTCCCTGCTCCGTTCTGTCCGATAAAGCCCATGATAGAGCCTTTCGGAACATTGAAGCTTACATTATCGAGGGTAAAGCCGTCATATTTTTTGGTAAGACCGCTTATTTCGATAGCATTTGTGTAATCGTTCATCAGATTTCGCCTCCGTAAAGCATATCAATGATTTCCTTAAGGTCATCGGCGGAAAGGTCGCATAATTTTGCCTTTTCACAGGCTTTTTTAAGCAGCTCCTCCGTCTGTCGGATACTCTCCTCTCTGAGAAAATCCGTATTCTGACCCTTTACAAAGCAGCCCTTACCCGGCACGGAATAGGTATATCCATCCCTTTCCAGCTCCTCATAAGCTCGTTTTGTGGTGATAACGCTTATTTTAAGCTGTGCTGCAAGCACACGCATTGACGGCAGGGCGTCCCCCGCTGTAAGCGTGCCGTTCATGATCTGAGCCTTTATCTGGGAGATAATCTGCTGATAGATAGGCTCGTCAGATGAGTTGTTAAGAATAATATTCATTTGGTGCACCTCTGTTAAGACTGTGTATATACGCTATACACAGTATAACACGTGTATACACAGTTGTCAAGTGTTTTATAAAAAAATCCCCGAATTTTTTCGGGGGATTAAGATATTAAGTTACTGTACCTCGTACGGCTCGGTGGAAATCAGACTCCATTCGCTGTAATCATTATTGTAAGAAAACTCAACTCTTTCACTATAGCCGAAACCTTCAACAAACGTCCAGTCGGCCATAAAATGCTGTTCAAAAATCAGATTATTAAAGGAAGGTTCAATATCATCAACGTGAATAAAAGTCGGCTTTGTCACAGACGCAGTGACAGTTGTGGTAGTGGCAGAAGTAGTTGCTTCCGCTGCAGATGCAGTAGTTGTAACATCTTCTGTTGCAGCTTCCGCCGCCTGAGTTCCGGACGTAGTCGAAGTTATGGTTGTGGTTGAAGTCGTCTCAGTTATCG
>CAZGRB010000218.1:0-3810 GCA_964527695.1 uncultured Ruminiclostridium sp. | reverse complement strand
TGGAGAACTTGTAGCCCTTGGTGTAGTCAAATTTTTCCACGGCCTTGATAAGACCTAAATTACCTTCCTGAATAAGGTCGAGGAACTGCATTCCTCTGCCCACATATCTCTTTGCAATGCTTACTACGAGACGTAAGTTTGCTTCGGAAAGACGCTTCTTTGCATAGGGGTCGCCTGAGGACATACGCTGTGCAAGCTCAATTTCCTCCTCGGGGGAAAGAAGCGGAACACGTCCGATTTCCTTTAAATAGATTTTTACAGGGTCGTCAATGGCAATGCTTTCTGTGGAGAGAGCAAGGTCAAGGTCGTCGTCGCCTGCAAATTCAAGGGCGGTGTCAAGGTCCTCGTCCACTGTAAAATCGTCAACGATGTCAATGTTGAAGGCTTCAAAATCATCATACAGCTTATCAATCTGGTCTGCGTCAAATTCGCAGGTTTCAAGAGCGTCGGTGATTTCCTTTGTTGTGAGCTTTCCGTTAGCCTTACCGTGTTCTAAAAGCTCGGTTAAAATTGTCTTGTTATCGGGCATTGTGATTTCCTTTCCTTCTGCGGCTTTCTTTTTTGAAGTCTTATTTGTTTCCATATTGCGGTCCTTCCTTGTTTTAATTACGTCTTTTTTTCTTCTTCTCCTCTATATATGCCAGCATTTCCTCGTCGGTCATTTCCTCAACGGGCTTCTGCTGAGCTTTCTCTTTGAATTTCTGTAAAACCTTTATGTATTCATCAAGCCTGGGTAAGCTGTACGGCAGCATATCGCCCTGCTTGCATATACCTGTTATTCTTCCCATTTCTTCGGCGGTAAATTCGCTTCCCGCTGACGAAATATCGACGGATTCGCCGTTTTTTATACATTCCTTTACAAAACTGTATACCCTTCGGTTGAATTCGGTGGGAAAATCATCTTCGCTTAGCTTTGTTTCGACATCCCTGAGCCTGTCGGGAGAGTGAAACAGGAAAGCAATTATTCCCCTTTCCGCCTTTTCCTCGGTAGGATATTTCAGGGCGTCGGGATTAATGGGGTCACGCTTTGTCTCGCCCCGTATAAGCTTTTTCTCCTGGTCGCGCTGTCGGTAATAGCGGTTCTTCGCCGCTTTGTCCCTTACAAGGGAGGCTACTGCCGAAACCTGCTGTCCTGACAGCAGTGCGGTCTCGGATATGTAAACAGTCCGTTCCGTATCGCTTCGCAGCTCTGCCAGAAATGCAACCGCTTTCTGTAAGAATGCGGATTTTCCCGCAGGACTTGTAAGGTCGATCCCCTGCTGAAGCTTTGCAAATTCATAGTCGATAGCTGTTTCTGTTTTTTCCAGTATGTGACGGAAGCTTTCTGCTCCGAACCGCTTTATATATTCATCAGGGTCTTTTGCGTCGGGAATGTGAAGCACCCTTGCAAGGATTCCTGCCTCGCCCAGAAGATTTATAGCCTTTACAGTGGCTTTCTGCCCTGCCTCGTCAGAGTCGTATGATATGACAACCTCCTCGGCATACCGTTTCATAAGGTTTGCCTGCTGAGGGGTGATTGCCGTGCCTAAGGTTGCAACGGCATTGTCGAAGCCTGCCTGATTCAGTGCGATTACGTCCATATACCCTTCACATAGAATAAGGCTTTTTTCCTTTGTATTCTTTGCAAAATTCAGAGAAAACAGGTTTTCCCTCTTGTGGAAAACGGGAGTTTCGTCACTGTTCAGGTATTTCGCCTTTGCGTCCTTTTCAAGGGCTCGTCCGCCGAAGGCAATAACGTTGCCCCGTCGGTCTATAATCGGGAACATAACTCTGTTCCTGAACTTATCGTAAAGGGAGTTGTTGTTCCGTGCAAGAAGTGCGCCGTCCTCCATCTCGTCATCGGTAAAGCCCTTTGACCGCAGATGATAGTGCAGATTGTGCCACCCTTCGGGCGCAAAACCCAGTCCGTATTTTCGTATTGTGTTGGGCGTAAGCCCTCGTTCAAGAAGATAATCGAGACCGATTTTTCCCTGAGGGGAAAGAAGCATATCACGGAAATACCGTGCCGCTTCCCTGTTCATTTCCAGCAGTCTTATGCGGTAATTCATGCCGTTGTCGGCGATTTCGTCGTCGGGCATTGCTATACCTGCACGCTGAGCCAGAAACTTTACTGCCTCCATATATTCAAGGCGTTCAATAAGCCTTATAAACGTTATTACATCTCCGCCTGCGCCGCAGCCGAAGCAGTAAAAGCTCTGGGTTTCGCTGTATATGTGGCAGGACGGAGTTTTTTCCGAATGAAAGGGGCAGGCACAGACATAATCACGGCCTGTCCGCTTTATATTCACATAAGAGGACATTACCGAGACAATTTCATTGCTCATCCGCAGGTTGTCCAGAAAGCTGTCGGATAATCGTGCCATGGGTGCGCTCCTTTCTTTTTATTTATTGCAGTTTAATCCCCTGTCTTATTCCATGATTTAGGGATGCACAGCTCAGTAAAGCGGTCAACCGCAAAATCATCTGTCATACAGGAAATATAGTCACATACTGCAATTTCCGTTGACTCCTCTCTTGCGATTTCACGATAAAGCTCGGGCATTCTCATAGGGTTTTCAAGGTAATAATTATAAAGATATTCAACAATAAAGCAAGCCTTGCCCTTTTCCTGATTGGTTTCTGCGGCATAGTAAACGTTCTGGAACATGAATTCCCTCAGCTCGTCATGTGCACGCTTTGTTGTTTCATCGTACGTTATCTCGTTCTTGTCCATGCTGTTTTCAATGATTGATTTTACAAGGGAGGTAATGCGCTGACTCTTGGTTTCGCCCAGAATCCTTACGGGGAAATCGGGCAGGTCAGCCTGTTTGAGCACTCCGCCTCTGATTGCGTCTTCAATATCGTGATTAATGTAGGCAATTTTATCAGCAAACTTTACGATAACTCCTTCCAGAGTGTCGGCGGTCATATTTGTGTGGCATAAAATGCCGTTCTTTACTTCTTTTGTAAGGTTAAGTCCTCTGCCGTCACGCTCAATACGCTCAACAACCCTTACGCTCTGCTGATAATGCTTGAAGCCGCCCGAATAAAGAGCCGCAAGGGTGCGTTCGCCGTCATGGCCGAAAGGGGTATGTCCTAAGTCATGACCTAAGGCAATCGCTTCGGTCAGGTCTTCGTTGAGCCTCAGGGCACGGGCTATGGTACGTGCAATCTGAGCTACTTCAAGAGTGTGGGTCAGTCTTGTGCGGTAATGGTCGGATTTGGGAATAAGGAAAACCTGCGTCTTGTGTTTCAGGCGGCGGAAGGCATTGCAATGAATAATACGGTCACGGTCACGCTGAAAATCAGTACGGGTGTCACAGGGTTCTTCATATGTATCCCTGCCCTTTGAATCCGAGCTTTTGCAGGCGTATTCGGACAGAGTGCGGTTTTCTATATCAATTGTGATTTCTCGTGGAAGCATAACAAATTCTCCTTTTCGGACGGGCGGTGCGGCGCACCGCCCTGCACAGATAAGCGCTGTTTTCAGCAGAGAATACCTCCGCTATTTTACATTACAAAAAACTCCCCCGAAAGTCCTTTTTTTCGAGGGAGTTTTTATTATTTTTGTCACATTAACCAAAATCGTATTCAAGTTCTTCAAGTTTTTTGATTATAATGCTGCCGTTGCATAAATCTATCAACGCTGCTGTAAAATTTTCCTCATCTTCGGAGCGTATGCAGAGGGTGATTTCAACATCTGCGCCGAAATCTTCCTTTTCCGTTCTGACATCAAAATCCGTCAGAGTCTTGCCGATTTTCCCGTAAAGTGAGTAGTCAAGCTTCAGGCAGAGTCTTGCCGCCGTGCACATATTGAGGATTTCCGCCGCT